>DASWZK010000076.1:0-2160 GCA_036404515.1 Candidatus Limnocylindrales bacterium | reverse complement strand
GCCGGACGATCCGGGTGAGAGGCGGCCCGCCGCTGCTCGGCCCAGCCGATTGGTGTTCGGACTCACGAACCGGGCTCGGCCTCGGTGTCGTCCGTGGCCGAGGCGCCGTCCGCCAGCACCAGGTAGATGCGCCGGCGGGTGTCTGCGAGAATCTCGCCGACCGCCTTCACCTGGTTCTCGCTGCCGGAGCGGCCCACCTGCATGGTGGCCGCGGCGACCTCGACCATGAGGCCCCGCAGGTCGAGCAGGGAGCGGTCGGCTCCCCGGGCCGCTCGCTCCCACGGCGCCGGGCCGTCAGCGACCTCCTCCGCTACCGTGCGGCCCTCGGCAGTCAGGCTGAAGACCCTGCGGCCCTCACTCTTGTCTGCGGTGACCAGTCCCTGGTCCTCCAGAGCCTGGAGGGTGGGGTAGACCGAGCCGGGGCTGGGGTTCCAGACGCCACCACTGCGCTCCGTGAGCTCGGTGATGATCTGGTAGCCGTGCATCGGCTCCTCAGCCAGCAGGGCGAGGATGGCCGCTCGCACGTCCCCCCGTTCCCGCTTCAGGCCCCGTCCGAACATCGGGGGCCCGAATCCCGGGCCGAAGGCCCCGTGGCGCCCGCCTCCCAAGCCGAAGGCGTCCTCCCATCCTCTGCCGCGGCCGCCCACCCGTCCTCGGGGGGCACCGCCGAGGCGGTCGTACCGGTCACGGCGACCGGGGAAACCCGGTCCTCCTTCGGGGCTGGCGTTGGTGTCGTCGAATCTCTTGTGTCCATACATCAGGTTCTTCTCCTTGAATTCCCGTTCCGGGCCGGCCGGATGGCCGGTCCCGAAAGCTCGTGTAGCTGATCTTCCGACCGCTCACGTTGTATAACGATATATCGCGATGTAATAACTGTCAAGGGGTCGTCGCTATTCCGGGTCGCCGTCCTCGCGCTCGCCCTCGCCCTCGACCTCGCCGAGGCCCGCCAACACGGGCCAGCCGCTCCGGACGAACGGAGCGCAATCGATTCGCTCTGCTCGTAGCGGGCCTCCGGCGCGAGCGTCGTGCCAATCACGCCCTCGAGGAGGGTGTTGGGTACGGCTCGAGCCAGACCACCTCGCCGAGCTGACCGAGCTGCTCGCCACGAACCGGGGACTCACGGCCGCGTTGCACTCAAGTGACCCCGCGTTCGACTCACTTCCCACCTACATCTGGCGGCGTTTGGAGCCCGCCCTTGAATCCCTGCTCGTTCCCGCACGACCAACTGGTGCCGTGCGAGCCGATGAGAGCGCCAAGGACATCGTTCGCGCGGTCGCTCACCTGAGCGTCCCCGTGTCCGGCGAAGGGGTCGCACACAGCCTCGGCCTAATCTCCATCTTCACCGGACGGAACCGCACGCAGGCGTACGACCCCAGCAATGAAGGCTTCCGCCCGGGCGGCTCGGCGTGACTCCTCTCGGACTAGCTGGTTATTCGGTCTCGATGACGGCGGCGTCTCCCGTAGCTACATCCCCATCAGCCTCTTGGTGGGCCCTCCGAAACTCCCGGCCAGCCGAACCGATGTTCTTGGCCAGCTTGGGCAGCTGACTACACCGAACAGGACGACAACGGCAATTATCATGACGACGATTCCGTCCATCCCGAAAATGTCAGCAAATCATGGTGATCCTCTGAGTTGGCTTCGTGTGTGGTTTGGCCTCATGACGGTCCCGCCTGGGCGGTCGGATTGCCTCGTTGGGGCGTTGTGCTGGAATGTCTCGCTCATGGGCTTGCGGCGGTGATGGGCATGGGTTCTCCTTCTGGGTCTGAGGTGAGGAGGACAGCGCGAACGGTTCAGGCTTGGCTGGTACACGGTTACCGGACTTCGTAGGTGCCGTCGAGTCGGGCGCGTGCGATGACATGTCCGGCCATGGCGTGGAGTGCATCGGCGAGGGTGAACTTGTCGGGCAGGTCGAGCTGGTAGTCCAGGGCGAAGAGTTGGAAGACGTAGGAGTGTGGTCCGTGCGAGCGGGGCGGCTTGGGGCCGGCCCAGCCGCGGTGGCCGAGGGCGCCTTTGCCATGTTTGAGCCCGCGGATCGGGCTGGGGTCGGTGAGGCCGTTCTCGGGAATGCCGCTTAGCGATGGGTCGATGCCGAGCGTGAGCGCATGGGTGGCGGGTTTCCCGACGGCGACGTCGGGGTCTTGCACGATGAGCACGAGT
>DASWZK010000075.1:0-22043 GCA_036404515.1 Candidatus Limnocylindrales bacterium | reverse complement strand
CCCTGGAGGAAGGCACGACGCGCTGCCGAGGTGTATTGCCCGGGGTCGTGGCGCGATCGCGTCCGCAGGCCCCCGATCCTGCCGTAGAGTTGGGCGAGGCTGGGGTTCCGTGTTCCGGCCATTAGAGTCTCCAGCCGACGGCCGCAGCCGTGGCGAGACTCGTCAGCGGAACGCGAATGCGTTCATGCTGCGACCCGTGACCCGTTGGCGCACTGGTATGTCTTCTTCGCCGCTGGGTTTCTCTCTCCCGTCAGGCGCTTGTCCGACGGGGGCGGGTCGTAGGCTCGAAGAGTCGAGCCGAGTGTACACCGTGGCCTGCGCTGCACGCTAGCCTTCTAGCTCTGCTTAGTGGAGGCGCTCCGGCTTGATGACACAGCCCTGACTCGTCCGTGAAACGGGCGGCCACTCCTCCTGTCCGCCCCCGGTCAGCAGGTGCCGGTCGTGACAGTTGATGCAGAACAGTTCGCAGGGCACGCTCACGATGTTCGGGAGATAGACCGCAGCTTCCCCGGGAAGGCGGTCGAGATAGACCCTAGCTTCCCCGGGAAGGCGGTCTCTGACCCCGGGCTCCAAGCGGACGCGGCGCCGCACGGACCGAATCTCTGTGTGGGAGTCGACCTTTCCGGCGATCGCCGCGTAGCCGCCCGCGAAGAAGTCGCCCCACATCTCGAACGGGATGATGCCGCCGGAGATCCGGAGACTCTGCTGGTGGCGAGCGATCCGACGCGGGCTCTTGCCTCGCCGCTGGCGCCCGGCCAGGCCGTAGACCGGCAGGCCGGGCGAGCTCACCGAGGCGAGCCCCCGAAGGAGAATCAGCTCGGGCCGGCAGTAGGTCTGGAAGGGCCGCAGCGGGAGCAGGGTCGAGGGGTCGGAATCGAGGGGCTTCTCCTCGGCGGAAGTCTGGCGGGCCAGGATCGCGTCGCAGCGGGAGCAGTGCAGGGCACGCACCCGTGCCGCCGGACCCCTCCAACGGTCCCCCTGCCAGGGGCCGTAGCGGACCTCAGGGATCACAGCCGGTCGCCGGGGCTCAGGTTGCGGTAGGCGTCGCGCGCCCGCTCGTCGGCCGCGCTCGCGCCATAGCGACTGAGCATCTGGCGGCTCTTCCAGCCGGCCAGGCGCATGAGGTCGCCCTCCTGCATCCCGGCGCGCAGCATGTCGTGGGCGTAGGTGTGGCGGAACAGGTGGGGGTGGAGCCCGAGCAACCCAGCCTGGGCGCCCCGGCGCTTGACGACCTGTTCGACGCCCGTCTCGGTGAGCCGGCCGCGCTTGCCCAGCCAAAGCCAGGGGAGCGCCGCGTCGCCGCGTCGGGCGCGGACGCGGAGGTAGCGGTCGAGGGCCTGGGCGGTCTTGCGCCCGAAGGGGCAGCCGCGCTGCCGGCGCCCCTTGCCCAACACGACCGCCACGTCGAGGTCGAAGTCGACGTCCTCGAGGCGGAGCCCGACGCACTCGCCCCTGCGCATCCCAGTGTCGACGAAGAGGCGCAGCAACGCGGTGTCGCGGCGGGACTCGAAATCCGGCCCAGCGCACGTGGCGAGGAGCGCCCGCAGCTGCGCCTCGCCAAGCACGGGCGGCGGCTCCTCGGGGACGAGCGGCGGCTTCATGTTCGCCATGGGCGTCTCCCGCACCTCGCCCTCATCCCGAAGCCACTTGAAGAACTGCTGAAGGGAGCGGTATCGCTGGCTGACGGTGGCAGGCCGGTTGCCCGCCTCCTGAAGCGCGATCAAGAACGCCTCGAGGTGCTCGCGGCGCAGCGCGGCGACATTCGTGGGCATGCCCTGCGCGGCCAGGTAAGCGGCGAACTGCTCGACCGCCTTCGCGTACGTGACGACTGTCGAGGGGGCCTTGTTCTCGGCGCGGAGGTGCCGGCGGAAGGAGGCGAGGTTGGCGTCGAGGTCCCCGACCCCGGTAGAATGAGGCGGCGCGGGGCTTATAAGCATCTCGTTTGACCTCTCGGCGTACACTTCAGGTGGTGCACAGGTATAGGCTCAACGAGCGCAGCAGTCAAGTTCCGAGCTCGGCCGGATCACAGGTATATGCTCCATCTGAGCGTGAAACGGCCCGAAAGTCAGTGGCGGAGTAGCTCAGTGGTAGAGCAGGGGACTCATAAGCCCTTGGTCACAGGTTCAAATCCTGTCTCCGCTACCAAAGATCGCCCCCGCGGCCCGGGCAGACGCTCGGGCCGTCCGTTTCGGGTCGTTCGGTCCTTACGAGGCGACCCGCCGCGGGGCCGGTAGCGCCGCGGCACGAACCCGACACCTCGCCCGGGGCTGCGAGGTGAAACGTTTGCGGATGAGCTGGTTTTCAGCCGAACACAGGGCGGTGCTCGGTAGTCTTTCAGGTGAAGCCCGTCGCGCGGCTTGCGACCGGGACTTCGGGCTCGTGCACCGAAGGCTCGCTCAACCAAGCCGTAAGGTCTTCGGGCGTATACTGCGGCGGCCGGTCGGCCTCGCACCGACCGCCATACCCGGAGGCTCCGTTACACCTTGAACACGCGTTTCATGCGGAACGGGATCGTGATGCTCGTTCTCGTTGCCGCCACCGCCGCACTTCTCTACGCCCTGATTCAGCCGTCCAGCCCGACCTCCAAGAGCTACTCGGACTTCTACAAGGACATGACGAGCGGCAACGTCACGACCATCGTCCGCCAGGACAACACCCTCACGGTCACCGATGCCAACGGAACGCAATACACCGTCGTCGATGATGCTCCGGCGAATGGTGATTTTGCCATCTTCGGAACGTGGAGCGTCCCCAACCTGAAGTCGATCAGCTACACGGTCAACCCGCCGCCCAACACCGGTTGGATCATGCTGCTGCTCAGCACGGTCGTGCCGGTGGGCCTCGTCATCCTTTTGATCTTCTTCTTCATGCGTCAGGCGCAGGGCACCAACAACCAGGCCCTCAGCTTCGGCAAGAGCCGGGCACGCATGTTCCTGGGCAACAAGACGGTCGTCACCTTTGCCGACGTCGCCGGGGTCGACGAAGCCAAGACGGACTTGCAGGAAGTCGTCGAGTTCCTGAAGTACCCCGAGAAGTTCAACTCGCTCGGCGCACGCATTCCGCGCGGCGTGCTCCTCGTGGGCCCACCCGGGACAGGCAAGACCCTGCTGGCCCGAGCCGTCGCCGGCGAGGCCGGCGTGCCCTTCTTCTCGATTTCCGGCTCGGAGTTCGTCGAGATGTTCGTCGGTGTCGGCGCGAGCCGGGTCCGAGATCTCTTCGACCAGGCCAAGCGCAACTCGCCGTGCATCGTCTTTGTAGATGAGATCGACGCGGTCGGCCGCCAGCGGGGCGCCGGCCTGGGCGGTTCTCACGACGAGCGCGAGCAAACCCTCAACCAGATCCTCGTCGAGATGGACGGCTTCGACACGAACACCAACGTGATCGTCGTCGCCGCCACCAACCGGCCCGACGTCCTCGACCCGGCGCTTCTGCGGCCCGGCCGTTTCGACCGCCAGGTGATCCTGGATCGGCCGGACCTGCGCGGACGCGTGGCCATCCTGAAGGTCCACACCAAGGGCAAGCCGCTGGACAAGACCATCGATCCCGAGAACCTTGCCCGCCAGTCGGCCGGCTTCTCCGGCGCCGACCTGGCGAACCTCGTCAACGAGGCCGCCATCCTGGCCGCGCGCCGCAACCGCAAGGTCATCACCATGCCCGATTTCAACGAGGCGCTCGAGCGGATCGTGGCCGGCCCGGAACGCAAGAGCCGCATCATCTCGGATGCAGAGAAGCGCATCATCGCCATCCACGAGGGTGGCCACGCCGTCGTGCAGCGGATCCTTCCTAAGTGCGATCCGGTCAACAAGGTCACGATCATCAGCCGTGGCATGGCTCTCGGCTACACCATGGCGCTGCCGATGGAGGACCGCTACCTGCAGTCCAAGACGGAGTTCGAAGACAAGATCGCCGGCTTGCTCGGCGGCAACGCCGCCGAGCGGCTCGTCTTCGGCGACACCACGACGGGCGCCTCAAATGACATCGAGAAGGCAACCGACCTGGCCCGCCGGATGGTGACGGAGTGGGGCATGAGCGACAAGATGGGCCCACTGTCGTTCGGCAAGCGCGACGAGATGATCTTCCTTGGCCGTGAGATCGGAGAGCAGCGCAACTACTCGGACGATGTCGCCAAGATGATCGACGAGGAAGTCCGCGCCCTCATCGAGCATGGCTACGCTCGTGCGACCCAGGTCCTCACCGAGTACAAGGCGAAGCTGCTGGCCCTGGCCGACAAGCTCATCGCGGAGGAGACGGTCGAGTCAGAGGAATTCGAGAAGCTCTTCGAAGACGTGCCACCCAAGCAGAACCTGCACGGCATCGTCCCGGCCTTGACCGGCTCTGCGGTGCTGGACGCCCCGATTCCCGCCCCGAGTCCGGCCGCGCCGCCGTCGGCGACGCCAAGTCCAACGCCCAGTCCATCCTAGGCTGGGTACTCGCCAATCTCAACCGGGCGACCGTAAGGCCGCCCGGTTTTCTCATGGCCCCGCAGACAATCGCGTTCATTCCGCAGTCAGCTCGATACAATCGGGACAGAGCAACCCAAGATGGAGATGGCGATGTCGGAAGCAACGGCCAACGCCGGACCGGATTCGGCCCTCGAGAGAT
The DNA here is from genome assembly GCA_036404515.1 of Candidatus Limnocylindrales bacterium. Taxonomy (GTDB): domain Bacteria; phylum Chloroflexota; class Limnocylindria; order Limnocylindrales; family CSP1-4; genus Fen-1039. The sequence continues at coordinate 17,441 of DASWZK010000075.1, read as the reverse complement.
TCCTGGACGACACGAAGGACGCCCGGCTAGAGTCGTTCAAAGCCCTTCTGCGCATCGCCAGCATCTCAGGGATACCTGCCCATGCCGCCGACTGCCGGATCGCCGCGGAGTTCGTGGCCGCCGACCTGCGGGGCGTCGGTATGGAGCACGTCGAGGTATCCGAAACCGGCGGTCATCCCGTTGTCTACGCCGATTGGCTTCATGCGGCTGGGGCGCCCATGGTCCTCGTCTACTGCCACTACGACGTCCAGCCCGTGGACCCGCTCGACGTGTGGGAGTCGCCGCCGTTCGTACCTGTGGTCAAGGACGGGCAGATGCTGGCTCGCGGTGCGTCCGACTGCAAGTGCCACGTTAGCATGCACTTGCGGGCGATCGAGGCTCTCATGCGGACGCGTGGCGCCCTGCCGGTCAACCTCAAATTCGTCATCGAGGGCGAGGAGGAATCGAGTTCGATTCACCTCGACGCCTGGCTCGAGGCAAACAAGGATCGTCTGAAGGCCGACTTCGCCGTGATCTCGGACACCGGCTTCTTCGAGGGAAACCTGCCGGCCATCACCGTCGGCCTGCGAGGTCTGGTCTACTTCCAGCTCGATGTCACCGGCAGCACGATCGACCTGCACTCGGGCGGATACGGGGGAGCCGTCGACAACCCGATCAACGCCCTGTGCGCGATTGTCGCGGCACTCAAGGGCCCGGACGGCCGGATCCGCGTTCCCGGCTTCTACGACGACGTGGTCGAGCTGACTGCGCGCGACCGCGCAGCCCTCGCCAGGCTGCCGTTCGACGAGGAGGAATACCGGAAGTCGCTCGGGGTTCCGGCATTGCACGGCGAGCCGGGCTACACGGCCCTGGAGCGGATCGGAGCCCGGCCCACGCTGGACGTCTGCGGTATCTGGGGCGGCTTCGAGGGCGAGGGCCCCAAGACGATCATCCCGGCTCATGCCCACGCCAAGATCAGCTGTCGCCTGGTTGCGAACCAGGATCCCGAGAAGATCTTCGGGCTCGTGGCCCGGTACATCGAGGAGGTAGCGCCGAAGTCGGTCCGGTATTCGATCCAGCGGTTGGGTGATGGCAAGCCGAGCCTGACTCCCATCGATGGGCCGGCTACGCAGGCCGCCGCTCGTGCGCTCATGGCGACTTTCGGGGCCGAGCCGCTGTTCATCCGCGAGGGCGGCTCGGTTCCTGTCTGCGCCAGCTTCGAGTCGATCCTCGGGCTCTCGACCCTGCTGCTGGGCTTCGCACCACCTGACGGGCGATTTCACGCACCGAACGAATGGATGTCGATGGCAAACTACGAAATGGGAATACGAGCCATTTCCAGGTTCTGGGATGAAGTGGCGGCGGTGGAGGCCTTCTAGAGTCGGGAGCCGCCGTTGGTGCGCCTGGGAAGCGGTTCAGAGCGCATTAGGTCAGACGCCGGAGCTGGCGTGTGCAATCTGGCTGAAGGTTCGAGCAATGGGTCGCTGATACGATGCCAGATGCAACCCTCCGACTGAGACTTGGCTGGAGGCACATGTGACCGCAACCGATCGACCGCAAGACTCTGGAGCCGCCGCTTCCCAGGTCGCCTGGCGGCTCGACACAGACAACGGCAGCCTGGTCCCGCACTCGGCGCTGGACGTGTTGGTCGATCTGAACGACAACCTTGCCAGCGGCCGATTTGGCGAGTACCAGCCGGTCCCGCTTGGGTTTGGACTGCTCGACAAGATTATCGGGGGCGGCCTGAGGCCGGGCGAGCTGATGCTCCTCGGTGGGGCCCAGGGCACCGGCAAGACCACGATGGCGTTGCAGATGGCTCGCAACGTCGCCTCCGGCGGCCAGGCAAACGTCCTGTACATCTGCTACGAGCACGAGGAGCAATTCCTCCTCAACCGCCTCGTGGCGCTGGAGTCGGCCCTTGCGCACCTGCCAGACAGAACCGGAGCGATCAAGATCCAGGATGTCCGCAAGGAGATTATGTCCTCCTGGTTGAGCGAAGGGAGCGGCGGTGCCGGTCTGACGGCCAATCAGAAGCTGCGGCCGAGCCTTGACCGGATCGCTCGCTACGGCCAGAACCTCTTCCTCATGCTTGGCTCCCAGACCGCGAGCACGATCGAAAACCTCCGCAAGCTGGTCCAGCAGCACCGCGTCCTGTCCGGCGATCGCCGGCTGCTCGTGGTCGTGGACTACCTGCAGAAGGTTCCGATGCACCCGGAACCGAACACGGAGGAGGAGAAGGTCACATACGTCGTCAACGGTCTGAAGGACATCGCCCTGTCGGAGCAAGTTGCGATGATCGCCATTGTGGCCGCGGACAAGGAGGGCCTGAAGGCCCAACGCCTGCGGAACCACCACCTTCGCGGCTCGTCGGCCATCAACTACGAAGCCGACATCATCCTGATCATCAACGAGAAATACCACATCGTCGCCAAGGTCAACATCGAGTTCAATCCGTACCAGGCTCAGCGGTTCCGCGACTGGGCCATTATTACGATCGAGAAGAACCGCGGCGGCCAAGACAATGTGGATCTCGAGTTTGAAAAGCATTTCGAGTACTCGTGCTTCAATCCCGTCGGGCGGACCGTCCAGGAAAAGCTCATCGAAGAACGCCTCTACAACGATTGACCGTGAGCGTTCTGTGAGCTGGGACCGCGGGCCTGGCGAGGGTTGGCCACCCAAGGAGGGGCCGGGGCGGGGGAGACGCCCATTTGCTCGGCCGCCGGACGACCCCCCCGGCACGAGCCGTCTCTTCGTCGCGGTTCCGGTCGCCGACGACGTTCGCGTCGCCGTTGGCGAACTGATGGAGGACGTGGCCGGGGCCCCGATCGACGAACGTGCATCCGGGCAGCCGCGCTGGGTCCGCGTCGACGGCTTACATCTGACGCTGCGCTTCCTCGGTGCTACGCCGGATGTGCGGCAGCCGGCGCTTGCGGCGGCGATCGAGGCCGCCACACGAGGAGTGGCGCCGTTCCGTGTGGTTCTTTCCGGCGGCGGCGCATTCCCAAATCCGAACCGGCCGCGCGTCCTGTGGATCGGAATCGGCGAAGGTGCCACGGAGCTCGCGAACCTCGCCCGGCACCTGGACGGCTTGCTGCAACCGCTGGGCTGGCCTCCCGAAGGACGGTCCTTCGCGCCGCATCTGACACTGGCCCGTGCCGATGGGATTCCCGGGGCGGATGAGAGGGCACGGCGCCTGATCGAGGTGGCGCGGGACGTTCGACTGTCGTGGGACGTCGATCGGCTTGTTCTCTACAAGAGCCTCCTCGGCCGCGGTGCCGCACGGTATGAAGCCCTGGCCGAGGCAGAGTTCGAATAGCGAGCCGGCGAACCGGCGCGCAAGAACTGCCGCCGGGCCATTCGTAGCGTGCTCGGCGCCTTGCGCCCGCCCCCCGATTGCCGCTAGGCTTGCGCGGCTACAGTCGTGTTGGGGCGACCTCGGGCGCCTATGAGCCATTACGCCGGTAGCCGGCGGGAGGAGTCGGATGGTCGAACGCACCCGTTTCATGCTCGACGAAGATCAAATCCCGCGAGCCTGGTACAACATCTCGGCGGATCTGCCGGTCCCCCAGGCGCCGCCCCTCCATCCAGGCACCCATCAACCGCTTGGGCCCGCCGATCTCGCCCCGCTCTTCCCGATGGCCCTGATCCTGCAGGAGGTTTCGGCCGAACGGGAGATCGAGATCCCCGAGCCGGTTCGCGCCCTGTATACGCAGTACCGTCCGAGTCCTCTTGTCCGTGCTCACCGGCTGGAGAAGGCGCTCGACACGCCCGCCCATATCTACTACAAGAACGAGGGCGTCAGCCCGGCAGGAAGTCACAAACCCAACACTGCGATCCCTCAGGCCTTCTACAACAAGGAAGAAGGCATCAAGCGCATCGCCACCGAGACCGGAGCCGGCCAGTGGGGCAGCGCGCTCGCTCACGCCGGCGCAATGTTCGGGATCGAAGTCAAGGTCTACATGGTCAGGGCCAGCTACGACCAGAAGCCTTACCGGCGCCTGATGATGGAGACCTACGGCGCCAGCGTCGTTGCCAGTCCGAGCATGGAGACGGAGGCCGGCCGGGCGATCCTCGCCGAGCATCCGAACAGCACCGGCTCTCTCGGCATCGCCATCAGCGAAGCCGTCGAAGACGCGGTCGGGCGCGAAGACACCCACTACTCCCTGGGCTCCGTTCTCAACCACGTCATGCTTCATCAGACGGTCATCGGGCTCGAGTCGATCAAGCAGATGGAGATGGCGGGCGAGGAGCCTGACATCATCATCGCCTGCGCCGGCGGCGGGTCCAACTTCGCCGGCATCAGCTTCCCGTGGCTCGGGCTCACCTTCCGCGGCGGCCGCAAGTACAGGGTCATCGCCGTCGAGCCTGAGGCCGCACCGAGCATGACTCGCGGGCGGTATGCCTACGACTACGGCGACACTGCCAAGATGGCGCCGATGGTCAAGATGTACACGCTCGGCCACGATTTCATCCCAGAGCCGATCCACGCCGGTGGTCTGCGCTACCACGGCATGTCGCCGCAGGTCAGCCTGCTCAAACACGAGGGCTTCATCGAAGCCCGCAGCGTCCATCAGCGCCCCTGCTTCGAGGCGGGCGTCCAGTTCGCCAGAACCGAGGGTATGATCCCGGCGCCCGAGTCGACTCACGCGATCCGCGTCGCGATCGATGAGGCTCTGGCGGCCAAGGAGTCCGGCGAGAAGAAGGTCATCCTCTTCAACCTGTCAGGCCACGGCTACTTCGATCTGACCGCCTACCAGCGCTATCTATCCGGACAGCTCGAGGACTACGAGTACCCGGCGGAGGAGGTCAAGCACGCGCTCGAGGCGGTCGAGGCGTAACGCCACACTGGCCACGAGGGAAGAGCCGCACGCGGTGGTGCGGCTCTTCCAGTTCTCGGGACCGGACCCAACAACCGCATCCACCACCGGAGGAGGGCGCCGTAGTCGGCCCGGCGGGCGTCTTCACACGAATAGCGTTCCCGGCGCCGCCATGTTCACTGGAAGGTGAGGCCTCCGGTGCCTCGGCGCGACAGGAAATGCAGAGGTGTTCGATTTGCGATATGTGGCGAGGTAGAGAGTAGTCAATGGTCCTATTACCTCTGTCCAGTGCGCCCCGTGGGGCGATAGACAGAATGGTGACCATCCTCCAATTGGAGGGCGCTCTCATAAGGAGGCCACCAATGGCCATCCGGTTCGAAAAGGGACAGGGCCTTGCCGAATATGCCCTGATCCTCGCACTCATCGCCGTCCTCTGCATTGTGGCGGTGCTGTTCCTTAGCGGCGCGATCCAAGGCATCCTGAGCACGGTCGGCAGCGCGATCTAACCGACCAGCTGGGACACGAAGCGGGCCGCGCCCAGTGCGCGGTCCGCTTTCTTGGTTGCGGCGTCTGGAGCAGAATACGGCTATTCAACACGACTGGCGGCGGATCACTCCAGGTTGGTCTTTGGGCCGAGCAGCCCCAACCGTGTGCGGTATTGCGACTTCCCGGCACGGGTCCAACTTGACACCAGCGTAGAAGATGGCGTTCGGCAGGAAGAGAGCAGGAGCGCTGCTCGAAGTGAGTCGCCCCTGGGGGCGAAGCGACGCGCCGATTCGGCTCCTTGGCCGAGTGACCATTGAGTCGCCATCGTGGGCGAACGAGATGAACACTCATCGGGCTTGACTATGCGGTCATCGCTAATCCAGCGTAATCACGGCGACACGTTCGGAGGCCGGGGATCGTGAGCACGCGCCGGATTCAACCTTGTCCGGAATGACGTAGCATCGCCGAATGCCACGACTTGTATGTTTCAAGTGCGGCCGAACTCTGTGGGCCACAGCACCGGCGGCTCAGCTGTTCGCCGAAGAGAGACGCTGCCCAAGGTGTGGGGCCAATCTTCAGGATGATCGGCGAGTGTCGGAGCGGCGCAGCCACTCGCGGCGTAGTACCGAAGCAGAGCTCTTGCCGAAGGACAAGGAGAGGCGAGTTGCGGACCGTCGGACGGGCCAGCGTCGCGGGACCGCCTGAACCGGGGCGCTTCGGCCTCGGCCGCCGACGGGGAGGGATCGCGCTGCGTCCGCCAGTGGGGCGGAAAGCCGATCGTCAGAACAGGGTGTCGTCCGATTTGGGCGGCTTCACCTGGCGATGGCGCACCGCGAACCCCACAGCCTCGAGCTTGGAGTGGGCCCGTGACTTGCCGACGATGTTCTGGACGTGGGTTCGGAGTGTGCTCGGGGCGATGGAGAGCCGCTCGCAGATCTCGGGCGTTGCCAGGCCCTCGGTCAGGGCCTTGAGCACTCCAGGCTCGCGGCGAGTGAGTGGCTCGATCTGGCGGCGCTTCCTGCCTCGTTCACGTGCCGCGTCCATGCGCTGGGCGATAGTCCAGCAGGTAGACGTCCAGTCGCTCACGAGCGATGTCTTTCGCTTCGGTGACGCTGCCGGCCACACCGGCCACGATGATGTCGGACTCGCGGCCGAGCGGAGACCGGAACCATGCCAGAGGAGTTCGCCACCGCGTTAGGCCGGGCGGCCATAATGGCTTCGTGCGAGTCTCCATCGTCGGTTTCGGCCTGATCGGCGGTTCTATTGCCCGAGCCCTGCGCGAGCGGGCCGAGCCCGGCCAGTGGCATGTGATGGCCTGGAGCCGCAATCCTGGACCGGTCAAGAAGGCCGTCGAGGAGAGCGCACTCGATGAGGCGCCGGCCACCCTCGAGGAGGCCCTTCGGGGCGCGGACCTCGTCGTCCTGGCGGCGCCGCCCCTGGCTTGCCTGGACCTGATAGCCCATTTCGGCGGGACACTTCGAGGCTTGCTGTCTGAGGACTGCACGGTTACCGACGTGGCCAGCTCCAAGGCCCGCATCGTCGGCCTGGCGGACGAGCTGAAGCTGCCATTCATCGGCGGGCATCCGATGGCCGGCCGTGAGGTCGGCGGATACGCCGCGTCCGTGCCAGACTTGTTCGTGGGGCGTCCGTGGGTCACGGTGCTCGGCCAATACGCCCGACTATGTGACGGCGAGCGCATCGGCGAGCTGATCGAGGCATGCGGGGCGATACAGGTGCCGATGGACGCAGCTGCCCATGACAACGCCGTGGCGGCGATCAGTCATATGCCGCTCCTGGTTTCGGCGGCGATGGTTGAGGCGGTGGCCGGCGGCCCGGGCGAGTTGGAGCGCCCGGACTGGCGGGCCGCCGAGGTATTGTCGGCCACCGGTTGGGAGGGGATGACTCGTCTCGCCCGGGGCGAGCCCGCTATGGGTGTAGGCATCGCGGCGACCAATTCGGCCGCATTGGCAAGCCGGCTGCGCGACCTGCGGACGGTCATCGACTCATGGCTTGCCGAGCTCGAGCGAGACGGCGGGCCCGACGTGAATACGCTCCTGGCTCGTTTCGACTCCGTGCGACAACGACTGATCGAGTCGGATCGGCAATGAGCGACGTCGACGACGAGCTCGTCTACGCGGTGCCCCGGGAGGTGCTGTTCGACGCGGTCGCGCCTTGGCTTGGGGTGAAGCGCGAGAGCATCGATGGCGTGCTGGAACACGCTATGAGCGCAGGCGACTACGTGCCCAGGCCCCTCGCCGAGACCGACCGGTCGCTCAAGCAGATCATCCCGTATCTTGTCTTGCGCGACGGGGATCGCGTCTTCCTGATGAAGCGGACGAGGGCCGGAGGCGACGCGAGGCTCCACGACCTCTACACGGTCGGCGTTGGTGGACACCTCAACCCCGGCGACGGCGGCATCCTGGGTGGTCTGGCTCGAGAATGGAGCGAGGAACTCGAGGCCGATTTCGTCCCCGACTTCGAGTTCGTTGGCCTGCTGAACGACGACACCGTCGACGTCGGCCTCCATCACCTGGGAGTCGTGTACGTCGCAGATGCCGCAGGTCGACCGGTGAGGATCCGTGAGACGCAGAAGTTGAGCGGCTCGTTCGAGCGGCTCGACTTCGTACTGGGCGTCTACGATCGGATGGAGACCTGGAGCCAGCTCGCTCTCGACGCGATGGTCGGGGCCAATCTCGGGCCGCAGCCTGGGGTTCGCGGAGCGGATCGCGACGGGACTGAGTGAACCGATCGGTCGAGTCCCGAGTCACACGGATGAGCGACCCGCTCGGGTCGTCCAAAGAGAGTGGCATGTTCGTCAAAGAAGCCTACCTGGGTGGCGATGCCGTTCGGGCGCCAGTTCGGCCGGTAATCGCTCGAGACCGAGCATTCGACACCGTCTTCGTGGCGGCTCTCGAAGCCGAGCTCGCGATGGCTTACCGCCTCGCTGGGTACTTGCTCGCCGACTCGGCCGAAGCTCAGGACGCGGTGCAGGAGGCGTCAGTTCGAGCCTGGCGTGGTTGGACGAACCTTCGTGACCGCGACCGCTTCCACGCCTGGTTCGGCCAGATTCTCGTCAACGTGTGCCGCACCCGGCTAGGCCAGCGGAGCAAGAGGCGAACGCTCGACGTTGACGACGTCGATCTCGAGAGCGCGGACCCGTTCCGGGCGGCTCTGGCCCGCGATGCAATCGGTCGGGCGCTGTCGTCGCTCAGCCATGAGCTCCGCATGGTCGTCGTGCTTCGCTATTGGGGAGAGCTGTCGCTGGCCGAGATTGCCGACCGCCTGCGCATTCCTATCGGCACCGTAAAGTCAAGACACCACGCCGCCCTGAGGGCGCTGCGCCGCCGGATAGAGCCGGTGGAAGGGGGCAGCCGATGAAAGAGTCTGATGCGCACAACGACCTGGACCTCGAGATGGATCAGCGTCTGGCGAGCTTCGCCAGGAACTCTCGCGAGCCGGCCCTGCCCGATGCGGTTGCGCAGCTGCCGTGGACGGTCCAGCTTGATCGGCCGCGGACGAATCCGTTCGGATTCGCGGCGGGGATGGGCGGCGGGTTTGGCGGCTTCCGTCGCGCAGTCTTCGCCTTCGCCCGGTTGGGGGTGACGGTTGCCGTGGCCGGGTCATTCCTGCTGCTGGTCGGCCAGGCACGAACCGGCGGTAGCGGCGCCGACATAGTTCAACCGGCGTCTAGCTCGCGGCCGGATCCAGGGGCCACGGCGTCGATCAGTCCGGAAGTGGTAGTCGTCCCGACGAGCGGCGTCGTGGATGACGTGATGGCAGATTTCGTGACCGGGGCGGTTCGCCAGGCCGAGTCGGACGGGGCTGCGGCCGTGATCATCCAGCTCGACACGCTCGGCGGCAGCGAGGACGCCATGCTGCGTATCGACAGCGCGCTGCACTCGAAGATCCCTACGATCGTTTGGGTCGGGCCGTCCGGAGCGAAGGCCGCGAGCGCCGGCACTTTCATAACGCTTTCGGCCAATCTGGCGTACATGGCCCCCAGCACGAACATCGGTGCCGCCTCCCCGGTCGCGGCTGGCGGCGCGGACATCGCCGCCGCTTACGGCCAGACCGAGGCGAACAAGGTGATGAACGATGCCGTCGCAACGATGCGCAGCATCGCCCAGGAGCGGCACCCGGACGCGGTCGCGTGGGCGGTTTCGACAGTTCAGAATGCCCAGTCTTACACGGCTCAAGAGGCGCTCTCTGCCAAGGCCATCAACGGCGTAGCCAGCAGCATCGACGATGTCCTGGCTCAGGCTGACGGCCAAACAGTCACGACGTCAGTCGGCTCGGTCGTCGTTCACACCAAGGGCGCGACGACGGTCACCCTGGGAGAAGACTTCATCCAATCGTTCCTCCACACCCTTGACGACCCCAACATCGCCTTCATCCTGCTTGTGATCGGCGTGCTTTGTGTAGCCGTGGAACTTTTCCACCCGACGCTGCTCATGGGCCTGTTGGGCGCCCTATTGCTGGCGCTGTCGTTCTACGGATCGGGCAGCCTGCCGCTCAACGTGCTTGGGGTGATCCTGGTGGTGCTCGGCATCGGGATGCTGGTTCTCGAGCCGAACATACCCAGCCACGGCTTGCTGGCGGTGGCCGGAATCGGGTCGTTCGTTGTTGGAGCCGTGGCCTTCTACGGATCGCCGGGTCCGTATCTCCCAACGGCCGCTGTGGCATGGCCCATAGTTGGGGTGATGACCGCGGCCGCTGCCGCCTACGGGCTTCTGCTGGTTGGGGCGCTCATACAAATAAGAAGGCAGCCGGTGCCGGTGGGCGCCGGGCTGGTTGGTATCGACAAGGTTGGTGGGCTCGTCGGGGAGGTGCGCGCCGACCTGGCACCCGTCGGCACCGTTTACGTCGGCCGCGAAGAGTGGTCGGCCAGGACTAGAGATCGCAGTCCACTCGTGCGTGACACGAAGGTCCGCGTGGTGGGCCAGGAGGGCCTGATCCTCATCGTCGAGAAGGTGGACTGACCGTTGGGCTCGCCGAAAGCAGAAGCACGTTCGTAAGGTAGTTGGGCCGCCCGAGGCGGCCGCAAGCAGGAGGTACGGGGATGGATCTCGGCAGCGTGAGTCTCGTAGTTGTGATCATCCTGCTGGGGCTTCTGATAGCCCTGATTGCGCTCTCGGTGAGGATCGTGCCTCAGTGGGCCAAGCTCGTGGTCTACCGCTGGGGCCAGACTGGACCGCAGCTCGTCTACAACCCGGGTCTTCGGTTTCTGATCCCGTTCGTCGACAGAGGTTTCAGCGTCGACCTGCGCGAGCAGTTCATCGAGGTTCCCCGCCAGACCGCGATCACGAAGGACAACGCCCCGCTTGCAGTCGACTTTCTGATCTACTGGAAGATCGTCGATCCGCTGCAGAGCCAGATCAACGTCGCCAACTTTGCCGGCGCCCTTCAAGGCATCGCCGCGACGTCGCTCCGGTCGGTCATCGGTGATATCCCGCTGGACGACGTGCTGTCGCAGCGGGAGAAGATCAACGAGACGTTGCGACTCAAGCTCGATGAAGTCACCGAGCGCTGGGGCGGCAAGGTCACAACCGTCGAGATCCGTGAGATTCTGCCGCCGCCAGCCGTGCAGGAGGCCATGAATCGTCAACTCTCGGCAGAGCGAACCAGGCGTGCGGTGATCACGGAGTCGGAGGGCACCCGCCAGGCCACCATTAATGTTGCCGAGGGCGACAAGCAGTCGGCGATTCTGCGCGCGGAAGGAGACCGGCAGGCCGCGATACTGCGAGCCCAGGGGTTCTCCAACGCGCTCCAGACGATCTTCGAAGCGGCCAAGGGCATTGATCAGAAGACGATGGCCCTGCAGTACCTCGACGCCCTTAAGGCGTTGGGTGCCGGACCTGCGACGAAGTTCGTCATCCCGCTCGAATTCACTCAGCTCATCGAACCGATCGGATCGATGGTCAGGACCGGGATGGGCAAGGGCCCTGACGCGAAGCCGTAGGTCTCGATCCGGCCGGATCCGAGCGCTTCACGTGGATACGTGCCGGAGACCGGGCCCGCAACGTCCGATCCTCTCGCGCGTTGGGCTGCCTATAATTCGGCCGTTCGTGGCGATCGATAGGATGAATGCGGCCTGCCGAACGCCGCCGGCAGCACACGAGCCTTCGAATCTTCGCTATCAGGTTTGAGTATGGCCGTCACAATCCTGGTCGCCGATGCCGACCCGACAGTCCAGCGTGCCCTCGGCCTCGCCCTGTCCCAGGCAGGTTTCGCGGTCCTGACCTCGAGCGACGGTCCGGAGGCGCTGCACGTCATCAAGTCGGACAAGCCGGCGCTGGTCCTCGTTGCGGCGAACCTGCCGGGTGTCGACGGCTTCAGCGTTGTGGCACGATTGCGCGAGGAGGAGGGGCCCTCATCTCACATCCCCGTGATCCTCCTGCTGGCCGAGGATCAGGCCGAGTCTCGCGGCAAGGCTCTTCGAACGGGCGCCGACGACTATCTGATCAAGCCGTTCCACCCAGCCGAGCTGATGGCTCGCCTGCGCAGCCTCCTGGCCCGCTATATGCCTGAGGACGAGCGCGCGCAGGCATCTTCGCGGACCAGCCACCTGATCCATGCCGTAGCGCCAACGTCCGAGAAACGTGAGCCCGCCCGGGTCATTCTCTTCTACGGAGCCAAGGGCGGCGTGGGTACGACGACCATCGCTATTAACGCCGCGATCGCGCTCCACAAGCAGCTCGGGCGGAGTGTCTGCCTGATCGACGCCAATCTTCAGTTCGGGGATCATCGCGCCTTTCTCGATCTCGGGCTCGACCGAATGAGCGTGGTCGACCTGGCAACAGCCCCAGCCGTTGACGTCGACCTGATCAGACACATCCTGGTCAAGCACGAATCGGGGATCGAGTTGCTGCTGGCGCCGCCGTCTCCGGAGACGGCGGAACTTGTCACGGATGATGTCTTGCCCGACATCATCGGCCAGATGTCCAACGAGTTCGACTACATCATCGTCGACGTCGACAAGCGACTCGACGAAGTTAATCTCCGAATCATGGACGCGGCCCACGTTATCTACATCGTGATGACAGCGGACATATCCTGCCTGAAGAACGTTCGCATGGTGCTCGAAATGATCGGCCACCTTGGCTACTCCGAAGACAAGGTCAAGCTCATTCTGAATCGCTCCAACGCTTTCACCGGGATTAATGTCAGGAACGCGGAGAGCGCGCTGAAACACCGGATCGATTTCCAGATCATCAACGAGTATCGCCTGGCAATTTCGGCTCTCAACAGCGGCGCGCCGTTCATGTCTACAAAGCCAGGCTCGGTCATAGGCAAGAGCGTCCTGGACTTCGTCAAGACGATGGACAAGGAATTCGCCGAGCATCCGCCCGTGAGTCGCGCAGGCCGCTAGAGTCGGTCGCTCAAGAGCGTGAATTGGCGCATAAGTCGCGGGTGAGCGGGGCAGTTTAGCGTGGCTGCGTGCTCGCATCCCTTCTTTCGGCTACGCTCCAAGGATTGGACGGACGGCCGATTCGCGTCGAGGTTGACGTGGCGCCCGGCCTGCCCGGCTTCTCGATCGTCGGTCTCGCGGACACGGCACTTCAGGAAGCCCGAGAGCGCGTTCGCGGCGCTATCCGGAACAGCGGCTACGAGTACCCGCCTCGGCGAATCACGGTCAACCTTGCCCCGGCCGACCTTCGGAAGAGCGGGGCGTCGCTCGATCTCGCGATAGCCCTGGGGATCCTCGTTGGGTCGGAGCAGGTGAGGGCGAACGGCCCCTGGGCGGTCCTGGGCGAGCTCTCGCTGGGGGGCGAGCTGCGTCCCGTCCCCGGTCTACTGCCAATGGTCGTGGCCCTTTCCCGGCGGAGAGTGAGGCGCGTCGTCGTACCGCTGGAGGGCCTGGCCGAAGCCAGGCTGGCCGACTCTATCGACGTATCAGCGGCTGCCACGCTGGCCGAGGCCGCTACATTGCTGCGCGAGAGTCGGCGCGGCAGAACGCGCAGCAGGCCGCCGCGGGTGGAACTCGCTAGTAACGTCGCAGCCGAAAGCGGCCCCGACGAGGTCGGGCTGGTGGGCGGCGTCGGCACAGATCCGGGTCCCGATCTGGCCGAGATCAGAGGCCAGCTGGAAGCAAGACACGCTCTCGAGCTTGCCCTCGCGGGCAGCCATTCCATGGTCATGATCGGCCCGCCGGGCTCCGGCAAGACACTGCTGGCGAGAACCGCACCGGGGCTTCTGCCACCCCTCGATGACGACGAGGCTCGGGTCGCGACTGTCATTGCGTCGGTCTCCGGACGCGGGCCGGTGACGGGCCTGGTTCGCACTCGGCCGTTCCGGTCGCCCCACCACACTATCTCTTACGCGGCCATGGTCGGCGGGGGACCGCGCATGTCTCCAGGAGAGGTCACTTTCGCCAACGACGGGATCCTGTTTCTAGACGAGCTGCCCGAGTTCGACCGGGCGACATTGGAGGCGTTGCGCCAGCCTCTCGAGGATGGTCGAGTCGCTATCTCCCGAGTTGGCCGAGCGGCCGTCTTTCCGTCGCGGTTCCAGCTGATCGCGGCAATGAACCCGTGACCGTGCAAGTGGGAACTACACACGGAAGGCGGTAGGTCACGACGGCCTTGGCGCTCTTCTTGCCGTCGGCGACTTCAGTGTGAATAACGACCCCGACCAGGAGCCGGAGGATCTCCTGGCGCTGTTCGTCGGTCAGCCCTGCGTCCAGGCGGGCACGGACCTCGGCTAGGAGGTCGTGGACCTCTTGGGGCACCACGTCCGCAGCTGGAGCCTGTAGGGCGGCCACGCGGGCTTGGATCGCTGTTCGCTCCGCAGCGATCCGGTCGATCTCAGGCTGGAGAGTGGACTCGGGCACGATTCCCTTGACGACCATGCTGATCGCGCGGGCTTGCTGTTCGTCGAGAGACTTGAGCGCGCGGACGAGGGTGATCGACTGAGCCTCGGCGATGGCGCCCTCGGCTTCGCGCTCGGCACGACCGCCGAGTTCGTCCAGCAAGTCGCCTGGGTTGCGAAGCCAGGCCTCGATGTCGGCCCACACCTCAGGCTCGATTGCGTCGGTGCGGACGGCGGTTCCAGGACAGCGCCCGACGAGCGGCCCCCGTTCGACCAGCTGTCCGCCGCAGCGATACCAGCCGATGTCCTTGGACCAGGAGCCGACGTAGCGCAGACCGCAAATCCCGCAGGTCATGGCGCCCTTGAGCAGGTAAGCCCGATGCGTGTTCTTCGCACAGCGGCGGTTTCGTGCCAGGGTGGCTTGAGCCTCGTCCCATAGGGCAGGGGAGACGAGACCCTCGATCGAACCAACGATGATCTCGCGGTCGCGCTTCTTGGTGCGTCGACCGTATGAGAGCTGGCCCTTGTAGATCGAATTCGTGACCATGTTGCGTACCAGTCCGGCTCTCCAGATGCTCTGGGTTGTTCGGACGCGGACCCCTGTGCCTTCGCGAGCGCAGGCGGTCGGGACCCCGAGGGCGTTGAGTTCGGTCGCCACTCCCCGACAGCTCCAGCCATCGACGGCGATCCAGGTGTAGATCCGGCGGATCACGTCTGCTGCGGTAAGGTCAGCCCACATCGGCGACTCGTCTGGAACCGGGCGCCCCGAGCCCTTGACGCCTTCGACTCGGTATCCAAGCGCTATGACGCCACCTGTGTAGCGGGCTTCTCGGGCAGCCCGGTTGATGCCGTCGGCTGTACGCTGGTGGAAGACCCTGTGTTCGTTCTGGGCGAGCATCGAGAAGAGATCGAACATGAAGGGCGTCAGCCGGCCTTCCCGAAGGGTGACGACCGAAACATTGAGTCCTTCGAGGCGGCGCCCCATGGCGGCCATATCGGCGAGGTTGCGACCGAGTCTGTCGAGCGCATACAGCCAAAGCTCATCGAACAACCCAGCCTCGGCCGCCGCAAGGAGAGCCTGCCCGCCGGGTCGGTCCGCGAGTGGCTTGGTGCCCGAGATGCCGTCGTCGGCGAACCGTTTGATGATCTCGACGCCGGGTTCTAGCGCTAACCGTCGGTCGAGCGTGTCGGTCTGGGTCTTGATGGTCTCGCGCTCGCGCTGATCTTCGGAGCTGACTCTCTCGTATGTCGCCACCCGTCGGACACCTGTCGCCACGGTCATTGCGCACCTCCCTGGCCGCGGTCCGGCAGCTGCTTCGGGAGGCCTAGGACCACTCGCAGGGCAGCCAGCGTCGCTTCGCGGTCTGGAGCGTATACACGCTCGAATGCGAGGGGTCGTGCAAGTCGACCGGAACGGCCAGTGCCAGTGACGGGGTCTTGCGTGAGGGCTCGAGCGACCGGTCTCATCGCTTAGGAGTCTGTTCGTTGGCCCCACCGCGCGTATCTAGGTGACCTAGTTTCTGCCCACTATTCCTGCGATTTGGAAGGCCGGCCACCCCTAGGTCGATCGCGATAGGCGTCGACGAGGGCACTCGCCAGCGATGCGGCTGCGCGGCGATGCGTTGGGGGCACCAGCTCCCAATGCACCGTGACGGTCACTGGATGCTGATCGTCATCGACGACGACGATCCCGCGCAAGGCATCGAGGGTGGCGGTACCCCGGGCCCAGAGGGGCAAGATCTGCGCCAGCCCATCTGGTCGTTTGGTGCCGTTCTCCCGGACTGTGCCCTCGATGAGTTCGTGAACGAGCTGGGCGTTATCGGCGCGGACCGCGTCGAGGAGCTCCTTCATCCGCTCAAGGCCGGCCGCGCCACGGGTTCGCAAGGAGTGGGGGAGATCCTCTCGGGCCAGCTCGCGTTCTAGGGCATCGATGAGGCTGATCAACGCCTTCTCGTCGGACTCGGGGATCCCCTCGGCGCCAGTCGCTTCGCGCGATGGTCCGGTGCGACCGGTTGATGAAGACGTTGGCTCTGGCACGCTCTTAGTCTCGCACGGCCCCAGTCGACGAGAATCTGCTTTGGCCGACGGCTTTTCGATCGAGTAAGGGTCGGGACGCCTGCGGCAGCCCCCTCGTCGGCTCGCTCAGCGTCGTCCGCCATCAGCCCGGTCACAGAGCGGAGCCCGACCCAGGCCCACCCTAACAGGCGCTGCTTATCCGCGACTTATCCGGCCCTTATCTGGCCCTTATCACCTCCGCCCTAGACTGTCGGCCAACGGCCGCTTCCTCCTCCTTGGAGTGGTCGCCTCCTCTTAGCCCCCGCCACTCTCCTACCCCTTGGGCGGCGGGGGCTCCACTTTGTGATCGCCCTTCGCTACACCCCGATCGCTTCGGCCACCTCGCGCCAGGCCCGATCCTCCTGGCCCTCTAGCCGTCGCAGGTAGACGGTGGTCACAGCGAGGCTGGAGTGATCGAGGAATGCGCTGACGTCCTCAATCGACTCCCCGGCGTCTCGGCGCAGCTTGGCCGCGGTGTGCCGCAGGACGTGGACCCCGGTTGGTGCCAGTCCAGCCGCATGCAGGTACCGGCGGAAGCGGGCGTAGAAGGTGCCGGACGTCACGCCCTCTGGTCGGGAGGCGGCCTGCCAGAGCGACTCGTCGGGAGCCATCGTCGCCAGCTCCTTGCCGGCGTCGGCGAGGGTGGCGCAGATCGCCTCGAACGCGGGGTGGGGGAGTTCCCGCCGACCTCGCTTGCCGCCCTTGCCTCGATAGGCGTAGAAGCACGTCTCGCCCTCGAGGCTGAGGTCTCCCGCCTTCAAGCCGATCACTTCGGCCCGGCGCCTGCCGGTCAGGACGAGGGTCAGCAGGATGGCCCGGTCGCGCCTGCCGGCGACGGTGTCCGGGACGACCGCGAGCAACCGGCGCACCTCTTCGGCGCTGTATCCACGGGCAACCGACTGAGTGGCCCGTGGCCGCTCGACGGCGTCACAGGGGTTCGATACCACGAGGCCCATCCGGATCAGGAAGCGGTAGAAGGAGGAGAGGCAGGCGATCCTGGCGCCGACCGTGGTCGCCGATGGCGTCCGTCCCGACTTGCCGATGCCGTGGACCCAGGCGAGGACGTCGGCTGGCTTGACCCTGTCGGGCGTCTTGCCCAGGTCGGCGAAGAACGGCCAGAGCATCCGGCTGTAGGACTCGACCGTGCGCCGGGAGCCTGAGCGGTTGCCCTTCTCGACGAGGAAGGCGTACAGCGCCTGGTCCCAGGCGGAGGTGTCTCCGCTGGCAAGGGCTGGGAGAGGTTGCGCGGTCATCGTGGGCGTCCTCGAGGTGCCGAGATGGTCGCCCACATACCTC
>DASWZK010000074.1:0-5852 GCA_036404515.1 Candidatus Limnocylindrales bacterium | reverse complement strand
GGCGCGTTCCGCGATCACGCGGGCAGCGAAGTTGGGCAGGTTCCGGCGCGGCGGGAGGTTGATCGCACAGTGCGGGCAGGCGCTCACGGTCGGGGCCCCCGCGACCAGCGAAGGAAGAAGATGTTGCTCGAGTCGAGCAACGCGACGATGTGTTCGGCGGCGATGCCTTCGGCCGGGCGGCCGGTCGAAGTGAGCAGGCGGGCGAGTCGGCGCAGCCGTCGGGCGGCTATGTCTTGCGGCCCGCTAGCCGCCCCGCTACGCTGGTCCGGGATCGGTGTCATGGCGCCGGTCTCGTGCCGCGGCGGCTGAGACAGAGCCCGCCGCGGCCTTCTTTCTTTTCGCCTGGCTCGCCTTGAGGCTCAGGGCGGCCATGTAGCTGCGGAGGGCCGCTCTGGCCCGCCGGGCCCGCTCATCCGGCGCCAGCTTCCCCTCCGGATCGACCAGCCGATCGAATCGGCCGAGCTGGGCGGCCGTGGCGGCAGCCGTCGTCTCTCTCGCGTCGCGCTGCGCGTGCAACGCGTAGGCGCCGACCCTAGCCCGGGTGCTTCGTTCCGCCGCGGTGAGTGCCATGCCCCCAGCATCGCGGGGCGCACGTCGGTGGTCCTCTGGCTAACCTCCAAAAAGCTCTGAAAAGCTCTACTTGGTCGGTGAGCCAGGGTCGGCGGCGATCATCGCATGTACCGCTCTCCACGATGCGATCCCGAGCTGTCGTAGTCGGATCCGCACGGATGCCTCCGAGAGTCCCATCTTCTCGGCAACGTTCAGCTGGCTGGGGCGAGAGATACTCAACGCCCGATAGGCTCTGACGATCTCGAGCCATTCGGCGTTCCCCCACGGGTCAACTGCGGAGTTAGCCGGGACCGGTCCGACGATCTCAGCGGGTCCCGGCAGTTCGCTCGCATCGAGGAACTCCCACGGGCTGTCCAGCACGATCGGATGATCGGACCAGAGCCTCGTTCCGGCCTGGACCACGCCCGTGCTCCCGTCGACAGCAAGGCTCTTTCCGCGCAGCGATTCGGTGAGGTCGCTCGCGAATCCCTGGCGGGCCTCCATGATCCTCCGCGGCCCGCTCATGGCTTGCTTCCCAGCCGGTCGGCCGGGCTCGTGTAGGCCGCGTGAGCGCGCTGGTCAGCGACGGAGGCTCCGTAGCGGCGCAGCATCAGCGGCGAGCGCCAACCGGCCAGGCGCTGAAGGTCGCCCTCTTGACCGCCGGCCGCGAGGTACTCGTGGGCAAATGTATGTCTGAGTTGGTGGGCGTGGAGCCGCGGCAGGCCGGCGGCGGCCGACCGTTTCGCGAGCATGACCGCGAGCGTGCTGTAGTCGATCGCCCCTCGCTGGCCCAGCCAGAAGGCCTCGGACTCCGCGTAGCGATGCCCGCGCCGGAGCCGCAGGTAGCGGTCGAGGGCGACGGCCGTATGCGTGCCGAACCGGACAGCCCGGACGTGTCCGCCCTTGCCGGTCACGAAGGCCAGCCGACCGCGGAGGTCGACGTCCTCGAGTCGGAGGCCGAGGAGCTCGCCGGCGCGGACGCCGGTGTCGTACAGGACCAACAACAGGGCCGCGTCCCGCCGGTTGGTGAAGTCCTTTCCCTCGGTCGTCCGGAGGAGCTTCCTAAAGTCGTCGGCGACGACGATGGGCACCGGCGAGTCGGGCACTCTCGGGGCGTGCATCTTCAGCATCGGCGAGACGTCGATCTCGTCTTCGTCCAGTGCCCATCGGAAGAACTGCTGCAGCGCCCGGTACTCGAGGGAGAGCGTTGACGGCGCGACGTGGTCCCGGCGGGCGGCGAGGTAGGACTCGACGTGTTCGCGTCGGACCCCGCGGGCCCCGGTGGGCATGCCAGTCGCCTCGAGATGGGCGATGAGGTGGTCGGCGGCGTCGAGGTAGATCCTCCGCGTCTTCGGCGCCCGGGTGGCGTCGAGGTGGAGCGCGAACGAATCCCGGAGGCTCCGCAGAGCGTCCGGCGCGTACGTGGAAGTCTCCATGGCCAGTCCCTTGTTAGCTGCTCAGTCGTCCGACGTGCTAACTGTAGCCGCCAGGTCAAGCGCAGTCCACCAGGCAGTTTCGTGCGGGAACTGGCCAACCTAGAGAGTCGTGGCTCCGGCGGTAGGATTCGAACCTACGACCAAGCGGTTAACAGCCGCCCGCCTTCGTTCGTGGTATTGCGCGGATTCAGTCACCGATCCAGTCACGACGCGCACCCAGACGCTGCCCTTTTCCAGCCCACGCGGCACTCGGGCGTCCGAATGTCAGGCAGCCCGTAGACGCCGTCCCGTTGACCCAGGCCGTAGCAGTGTCTCAACTGTCTCGCAGTCGCGCCAGGGTTGGGTGGCGACGCCAGAAGGCGCGCAGGCATCCGATCTCCGGTGGCTTCAAACCGGCGCGGGTTCATGGCTTAACTACACAACCGTTCGCCGCGTGGTCGAGTTGCCCGTCGGCCGCCAGAAGGTGGCGGTGGGATGAACGCACAGGAGTGGGCCCTTCGCTATGCCGCCGCCGGATGGCGCGTGTATCCGATCGAACCGGCTACCAAGAAGGCCTACTTCACAGGCTGGCAGACGAGCGCGACGAGCGATCCGGACCTGATCGCCCGCCAGTGGCGCCGCGAGCCGTATCCGAACATCGGCGTTCTCTGCGGCGAGACCCTTGCCGTCTTCGACATCGAAGAACCGCACCTGCCGGCGTACTTTGCCTACCTCGACGCTGGCGGCCACGTTCTACCGGAGATGCCCATCTGCTCCACCGGTCGTGGCGGGATCCACCTGTACGTACGGCTAATCGGCGGCGTGCCCACGACTCGAAAGCTGCGTCTGGACGGTGTCCATATCGGTGAGTACAAGACAAGCGGCGGCGTTGTGGCTCCGCCAAGTTCCACGGTGGGTCAATACCGTTGGCTATGGTGGCCCGACGAACCGCTCCTCACGGATGCGCCTTCGTGGCTTGCTTCGCTCGTGGCGGAGCCAACTCTTCCGCTTTCGGCACAGACCCGACGAGATCTTCCGGCCGATCCGGCAGCTGCCCTCGACGCCCTAGCCTGCGCAGTTCGAGACGAGCGCGAAGGGAACCGCAACTCCCTCCTGTATTGGGCGGCCTGCCGAGCCCTCGAAGAAGGCATCCGTCCGGACATCGCTGAGAGGGTCCTCAACCGCGCCGCAATCGCAGCTGGCCTCTCACCGGCCGAGACCGACGCCACGCTGCGGTCTGCCCTCAAGAAGAACAGGGTCTGCGCATGACGGTCCCGATCGTCAGCCGTCCACTCCAGGTCGTGCGACCCGACGAGGCCGCCGAGCTGCGCGCCGGCAAGCCGCCGCTTGAATCGGTAGACGGATCAGACGTGGCGCTGCCAACCTGGCGGACGCTGGCTGACATCTCGGACGAGCCACCGCGAGACTTGATCCTCGGCATGATCGAGCCCGATGGGCGGACTCTGGCCTATGCAACACCGGGCACGGGGAAGGGCTCGACCGGCGCCTGGCTCGCGACTGAGCTGTCCAAGAGCGGCAAACGCGTCGCGGTCTATGACCCGGAGCGCCGGCCCCGCGAGTGGTCACGCCGCGTCTCGGGCCTCGGTGGTGAACGGGCGGCGGTCACGTACTTCGACCCATCCGATCTTGGCACCAAGTTCGCTGGCGTTCCGATCTGGGATTCGATCGAGAGGATTGCGTACGTCGTGCGGGAGACCGCGAGCGAGGTCCTGCTCATCGACTCGATCTTGAGCTGCCTCAATCTTGACGAGCGCCGCCTGCTCAACGACCCCTCGGTGCCGTTCGCCTATGACGCGGCCCTGGCGACCCTGGCGATCCCGGTGCTCTCGTTCGCCCATCCACCCAAGGGCCAGCCGGAGGGCGAGCCATTCGGATCGCTTGGCTGGGTCGCGGCCCATCGCCTCACCTGGCTCGGAGTCCGACTGCCCGGCGATGAGCACCGTGTGCGCTGGCGGGTCCGCAAGGCAAACGAGCGCGGTCACGTCCCAGGCATATTGCTGAGCTTCGGCTACGGCGATGACAGCCGGCTCGTCTCCGCAGTCCGTGAGGACGACGACGAGTCCACCCGAGACTGGATCCTCGGCGCACTGCGCGATGGCGACAAGACGCTCGCCGATCTCGTGAGCCTCGAGGCCGAGGAGGCCGGCGAGTACCTGAGCGCCGAAGCCATCGAGCGTTCCAAGGCGCGCCTGGGCAAAGCCGTCTACCGCCTCAAGGCACAAGGCTGGCTGAGCAAGGCGGGCAAGGCCGGGCGCGCCCAGAAGTGGGCTCTTTGCAGCCCAGGGAGGCCGTGAGCATGTCCGAGTTCGATGTCCGGACAGCGTCCCCTGTGTCCGTCCGGACTCATGTCCGAGTAGGCACGAATCCTGTCCGACTTGAGCGTGAGCTCTGTCCGACTTCGTGTCCGACATCGGGTGACCCCCACGGCGTCGTTCAGGGGTATCTCTTCTCGGGCAGGTCGCCCGGATATCGGCGCAACACCCGCCGGAGCTCCTCCTCTGAGAGCCCGCGACCGAGCCTCGAACGCGAGCCCTCTTCGGCGCCCGTGATGAAGGCAATCCTGAGCCGGCGGTTCAGCGCCTGGCGGCGCGCCGGACTCTCGATCGGTTCGCGGGATCGCTCGCTCACATCGCTGACCGTACCGCTCGCGACACCGGGTCCAGTTGGTCGGGACCGCCTATGGAGATAGAGGAATGCGAGACCACCACCAGGCCTATGGAACTTGAGCCCCCGCACCTGCCACGGGGCCATCGATCGCTGGCAGCGCCTGATTGGACCAAGAGGAGAGAACGATGAGTGAACTGGCCGAATGTCCCGACTGCCAAGAAGAGTGGCGGCGACGCGCCAAAGAGTCCTGCGAGGCGTTCCGGTGCGGCTACCTTTCCGCCCCCGACGCCATGACTTTGGCGCTAGCGGTGCTGTGTCTGCCGCGCGCGGACTTGCCACCGGAGGCGTCGCGACTGGCCGACCTTCTCCCAGCGGAGAGCGCGGGTGTCGATCCCGACGCCTGCGATGTGCTCTACCACATCTCGCAGATCGAGGGATTCGACCGCGCGATTGCACTCTTCGATCTCGTCCGCACCCTCGACAGAGCCTGGCCGAGCCAGTGATGGGAGTGCCTCGAGCTGGCGGGGGTGCCCGCCGACGCCAGCTTGGATCCCTCGCACACGACAACACGACGCATCTCGCGCCCGCTCGAGAAAGGAAGAGAGGATGTCATGGACACTGATCCCGAGCCCACGACCGACGCCTGGAGCGACCCCGCCGTCGATCAACCGCACGCCGCCGGCGCTCGAATGACCGCAAAGGAGCGGGCCGACCTGATGGCGCTGGCCCGAATGCGAGCCCGGGTCGCCAAGGCGCAGGTCGCGCAACGTGCCGCCGAGCTCGAGGCGGACTTCGAGGAGCAGCTCGGAACGATCTATGAGTTCGATCGCGACGAGGTCTGGAAGGAGGCTGTGCGCCTTGCTGCTGAAGCCGCCGCGGCGGCGAGCAAGGTGATCGCGGAACGCTGCGCGGAGCTGGGCATCCCGCCGGATTTCGCTCCTGGGCTGTCCGGCCCGAGTTGGTACGGCCGGGGCGCGACCCAGGTCGCAGAACGCCGGGTCGAGCTGCGCAAGATGGCCAAGACGCGTATCGACGCCCTAGCCAAGCGAGCAGAGGCTCAGATTGCCGCCGCCTCGGTGGGCGTGCAGGAGCAGCTCCTCGCCGAGGGCCTGACGACCGTTGCAGCGCAGGCGTTCTTCGCCTCGATGCCCACGCCGGCGGAGCTCATGCCGCCGCTCGCCCTGCCAGCCCTGCTCGAAGCGGGCCGGGCTACTAAGCGGCCACGATGGGATCCAGGGATATGAGCGGGCAGTGACGAGC
>DASWZK010000073.1:0-1606 GCA_036404515.1 Candidatus Limnocylindrales bacterium | reverse complement strand
GGCGTCGCCGTGGAGCCCGTTCCGTCCCGCCACGACGTTGTCGGTTTACATCTACAAGCTGCAGTCCGAAGGGCTCGGGAGTTACGTCAACCAGATCGTGGATGGCTCGGCGGCCATCCTGATATCGATGGTCCTTCTCTTCAACCTGGGGGCGCGCTACCTCGGCCGCCTCCTCACCAGACGGCTGACCGCCGCATGAGCACCGGAGAAGAGATGCCCTCAGCTGCCATAAACGCAGAGCCGTCGGTGGTCCGGCGCATCGAGATGACGTCCTCTCGCGCGGGCGCCGAAGAATTCGGTGCTCGGCCCGACGCGGTCAAGCTTGCGACCGATCACGTCTCGATCATGTACGGCCAGATAGTCGCCGTTCGCGACGTCTCAATGACCGTCCAGGACCGCTCCATTCTGGCCCTGATCGGCCCGTCCGGCAGCGGCAAGTCGACGTTCCTGCGCTGCTTCAACCGCATGAACGACCTGATCCCGGGCGCCAGCGTCCAGGGCGAGGTCCGCCTCGACGGTGAGAACGTCATGGAGACCGATGTGAGCGTGGTCGAGCTGCGGCGCCGAGTTGGCATGGTCTTTCAGCGTCCCAACCCGTTCCCGATGTCGATCTATGAAAACGTCGCCTACGGCCCGCGGCGCCGCGGTCAAAACGACAGGCGCAAGCTCGACGAGCTGGTCGAGACCAGCCTAAAGCGTGCGGCGTTGTGGGACGAGGTCAAGGACGACCTTCGCCGGAAGTCCGGCCTGGCCCTTTCGGGCGGCCAGCAGCAGCGCCTCTGCATCGCCCGCGTGCTGGCGACCGATCCCGAGGTCATCCTGATGGACGAGCCGGCTTCGGCGCTCGACCCGGTATCCACCCTCCGCATCGAGGAGCTTATGCGCGAGCTTCGCGAGGCTTACACCATCGTCATCGTGACCCACAACATGCAGCAGGCAGCCAGGGTCAGCGACATCACCGCCTTCTTCACGATGGCCGAGGATCGGGCCGGATACCTTGTCGAGGTCGGACCCACAGGGCAGATCTTCACGAGGCCAAACGAGCGGCTGACCGAGGACTACATCTCCGGACGGTTCGGATGAGCGCCCCACAGAACGAGGAGTCGACAATGCAGCCCGTGGACGGAGAGACCGGCGCCCCGCCCGCCGAGAGTGGCGCCACTGCGGCTCCAGCCTCCGCCTTTGCCCTGGACGAGGCGGAGCGTCACGCCGTCAGCATCCGCCAAAGCCTTGACATAGACATGCGCGACGTCAAGGAAGGCGTGCTGCGGATGGGCTCCTACGTGGAGGAGCAGATCCTCGCCGCCTACGAAGCGATCATGTGCCGCGACGCGGCGCTGGCCCAGAAAGTCATCGCCTCGGACGGGCGCGTCAACGAGACCCAACGAGTAGTAACCGGCATCGTGGCCATGACCATCGCGACCCAGGCGCCGGTGGCAAGAGACCTTCGATTCCTGCTCGCCCTAGATCGCGTGACGTACGAACTCGAGCGGATCGGCGACCACGCCGGCTCTGTGGCCAAGCAGGCGCGGAAGCTCGCGGGCGTGACCAGCATGGTCACCTACGACGAGCTGACGCCGATGTCGCAACTTGCCGCCCGCCAGGT
>DASWZK010000072.1:0-17642 GCA_036404515.1 Candidatus Limnocylindrales bacterium | reverse complement strand
CTTCCTCGGCGGTGTGCGTCGTGGCGGGCATGAGCCGAATGTCGAGCGCGACCCCCTTGCGGGAGGCCACCTCGACGACCCGCTGAATGGCCGGGTGCAGGAGATCGGTCACGTCTGAATAGTCCGCCAGGCGCTCGATTTGGATGTACTGAAGATGTAGGCCCGGTGCGTGCTGTGGAACAGTCCCAGCCTGTGGTCCTTCAAGTAGATGACCACGACCCGGCACTGACGTCCTTCCCTATCTGGTATACGACGCGGGAGCACTTTTGGATGCATCGAACCGAACGGAAATTCTAAGTGCACGAGGGATACCGCGGAATCTGCACCACTTTCTTCGACTTGACGGGACGATTGTCGACTTGGGACAGCTCCTCGAGGTCAATATCGCGATCTGCGAGACATAGCCGTTCCGTCCATGCGACCGTCGGCAGGGAAGCCGTCCAGTATCGCCGTCGACGGGGTCGTCGGCCCCAGCGCAGTCGCACCTCCGGATACGTCCAATTCGGTCGGCTCGCCAGAGTCGGCCCGTAGGTGTAGAGTCGAGAGACAACAGAAGACGGACAGGGGAGCGCCGCGGAGGCGCTGAGAGTGCGGACTGGATCCGCAGACCCTTGGAACCTGATCCGGGTCATGCCGGCGCAGGGAGTCTAGATCGGTGCACCTCTGTCGTGTCGATGGAGGTGCTTTTGTTGAGTGGAGCTCGCGCCCCGAAGCGGGCGCTGGTCGTGGCCGACGGCGACGTGCCGAGTCTCGGGACGCTCGATTCGGCCTGGCCGGGCTGGGATCGCGGCGTCGATCTGGTGGTGGCAGCGGACGGCGGCTGGGACAAGGCGGAGGCCCTCGGCCTTCGGCCGGACCTGCTCGTCGGCGACGCCGATTCGCTGCCTGAGGCACGGTTCCTCGCGCTGGCCGCCGATGGCGTGACCATCGAACGGTCGCCCACAACCAAGGACGAGTCGGACGCGGAGCTGGCGGTCATCGCCGCTCTTCGGCGCGGGGTGACCCACATAACCGTCCTCGGGGCCCTGGGCGGTAAGCGCTTCGACCACGCCCTTGCCAACGTAGGCCTGCTCGGCCTTCCGGCGCCTGGCGACGCCGAAGTCGAGCTGCTGA
Organism: Candidatus Limnocylindrales bacterium; assembly: GCA_036404515.1. Taxonomy (GTDB): domain Bacteria; phylum Chloroflexota; class Limnocylindria; order Limnocylindrales; family CSP1-4; genus Fen-1039. Next base: position 16,529 of record DASWZK010000072.1, on the reverse strand, counting down.
CGGCAGTACGAGGGTTCGCCTGCTTCGCGCCCCGGCCGCGGACGGGGAGATCGCGCGCTGCAGCCTGGCCGGATCGAAGGACGACCTCGTCTCGCTGCTGCCCGTTGGCGCATTGGCCGTGGGCGTAAGCACCGACGGCCTGCTCTACTCGCTCAGGGACGAAGACCTGCTGCCGGGGCCGGCCCGAGGCCTGTCGAATGTTCGGGTTGCGGCTGACGCGAGTGTCACACTCCGCGGCGGCCGACTGCTGGTGATCGAGACGAGAGCCGTTGGCTCGGACGTGGAGGCGACATAGCATGAGCACCGATATTTCCGCCGGTGGGGTTTCTGAGTCGGCCCGCTGGCGCACCGTCGACATCGTCGTCGTGGCCCTCCTGTCAACGGCATTTGGCGTTGTGTTCTTCATCTGGAACAACTACGTCTGGGTGTGGGCCAGCGGAGCGGGCTACCAGGCGGCCTCTCTCGTCACCGGCGCTTGGTTGCTTCCGGCGGTCGTGTGCCCGCTCGTCGTCAGGAAGCCCGGGGCGGCTCTGTTCGGGGAAATGGTCGCCGCTTTCGTTGCGATGCTGCTGGGCAATGCCTGGGGCATGGACAGCCTCCTCTCCGGGGTGCTTCAGGGAACGGGCGCCGAGCTCGTTTTCGCCTTTGCTCTCTACCGCCGCTGGGGTCCGATTGCGGCGGTGCTGGCCAGCGTTGGGGCCGGCATCGGTGAAGCGATCCACGACACGACGATCAGTTACGCGGCCTACGACGTGCCCTACCGCGCCGTGATCGCAGGCGCAGAGATCCTGTCGGCCGTGCTCATCGCCGGCATCGGGAGCTGGCTACTGGTCCGGGGGCTTCGGCGGACCGGTGCCCTCGACGCTTTCTCGGTCGGAGAGTGACCGACCGGCCGAGGCCAGTCGCCATCGAGGCGGAGGGCCTCGGCTGGACGTATGCGGGTCGATCGCGGCCGGCTCTGCAGGGGCTGGTCTTCCGCGTCGAACCGGGACGCGTCCTGCTCGTCCTGGGCCCGTCGGGCTCGGGCAAGAGCACTCTCGCCCGGGCCCTGGCCGGGCTCGTGCCCCACACGTTGCCCGGCCGCTGGGGGGGTAGCCTGCGCGTTGGCGAGATGGACGTGGCGACCACGCCCGCCCGTTTCCTCGGCGAGCGCGTCGGGCTCGTCTTTCAGGACCCGGATAGTCAGCTCGTCATGGCCCGCGTCGAAGATGAGGTCGCCTTCGGCCTCGAGAATCGCGGCTGGCCTCGCTCGTCGATGACGGTGCGGGTGCCCGATGCGCTGGCTCAAGTCGGACTGGCGGGGTTCGAACGCAGGGACACTGCCACTCTGTCCGGCGGGGAGAAGCAGCGCCTGGCGACTGCAGACGTCCTTGCCGCGGGACCCTCGCTGCTCGTCTTCGACGAGCCCACGGCTAATCTCGACCCGCCGGGAATGCACGCGACGCTGGCCCGATTGGCCGAACTCGCGCAGCGACGAGAGCACACCATCGTTCTGATCGAACATCGCCTGGAGGCGGCGCTGCCGCTCGCCGACGACATCCTGATGATCGGTGAGGATGGGCGCCAGCTCGCCTTTGCCCCGGCCGGCTCGGTTGGGCCGGAGGCGGCGGACTTGCTGGAGCGGAGTGGAGCCTGGGTCCCGCAAGCGTGGCGTCGGGAACGCGACCCGATCCAGGCCCCACCTGGGGACCACTCCGGGGCGCAGGTTCTGCGAGCCTCGGAGGTTCGGCTCGACTACCCAACTGACGGGGCCGGAACGCGCCGGGCCCTCGATGGCGTTTCGCTGCACGTCCGAGCCGGGGAGCGGGTCGCCCTGGTGGGGCCGAACGGGGCCGGCAAGTCAAGCCTGCTCTTCGCCCTGGCCGGCCTCCGCCGGCCCGATGCGGGGACGATAAGGCTCCGGACTCTCCCACGCGGAGGAGTGGCCGCACAGCAGTGGCGCGACCCCGCGCGAGTGCCGGCGGGCGAGGTTGCCGACCAGGTCGGGATCGTCTTCCAGGACCCAGAGCTCGGTTTTGTCGCCAGGACCGCCCGCGGCGAGGTCCAAGCGAGCGACGCCGCCGCCCGGCGGCCGCGGCCGCAGCGAGGCCACGGCGAAGGCCCTGGTTTGCCCAGTTCGGAGGGGGTCCTCGCCCGATTCGGCCTCGTCAATCTGGCTTCCGAGGACCCGTTTCGGCTGAGCCAGGGTGAGCAGCGGCGACTGAGCCTCGCGGCTCTTGCGCTGCGGCCGCCGGCGCTGCTCCTGCTCGACGAGCCGACATTCGGCCTCGACAGGCGCGGGACGGGTGCCGTGCTGAGTCTCCTGGACGAGCTTCTAGCGACCGGCCAGGCGCAAATTCTGGCGACTCATGACCCTCGACTGCTGCCCGCCTGCGATCGAGTGGTTGCCCTCGATCAGGGTCGCAAGGTCTTCGATGGAACGCCGGGGACCTTTCTGGCCGCGCCCCCGTATTCGCCGGCCGAGCCCTGGCGAGGGGACTCGGCCCAACCCGGTCGGGCCGGTGTGAGATCGACCGGGAGATCCAGTCGATGAGCCTGCTGCCGGCGCCCCTCGCCCCCGTGCGCCCGGCGTTCCTGACCAAAGTCACGCCGGCCGCCCGTCTCGTTGCGGGATTCACCTGGATCATCGCGGCCGTGGTGACCCTGGACCCGGCCGTGCCCGCCAGGCTGACGATCGCCGCGATCGTGGCGCTGGTCCTCTGGTCGGGCCTGCCACTGGGGCGCATCCCCGGTCGCATGGCTCCGCTTGGCTTCGCCATCCTGAGCCTCACGGCCTTCTCGATCCTGCTCTCCGGATCGAATACCGACCGGAGCCTCGCGACGGTCCTGGAGCTAGGCCCCGTTCGGGTGACCGGTCCCGCAATCGCGGCCGGCCTCGCTATCGGCCTGCGTGTAGTCGTCATTGGCTTGACGACGTTGCTGGTCGTCGGCCCGTCCGATCCCACACGTCTGGCGGATTCGCTGGTCCAGCAGTGGCACGTTCCAGATCGATTCGCCTATGGTTCCCTGGCCGCTCTTCGCGTCGCGCCCTTCATGGCCGGCGACTGGGCCGTGGTCGGCGCAGCCCGCCGGCTTCGCGGCCTTCAACCTCGCGGCCCGATTGGCCGCATCCACGACGCCGGGGGTCGAATCCTGGTCATGCTGGTTTCGGCGATTCGGCGAGCCGAGCGCCTAGCTCTGGCCATGGACGCCCGCGGTTTCGACAGCGGCATCCGGCGAACTCACTTCCGCGAGCTCCGCGTCGGCTGGCGAGACTGGCTGACAGTGGCCTTCGCCCTCGCCGTCGCGGTTGCCGCAATCGCCCTGCCCAGCTGATGACGTCGCGACGCTGCCGCGCTAGCCTTCGCGCATGAGCGCTTTGCCGAAGGTGGGAGAGCTCGCCCCCGATTTCGAGCTCCGCGACGACGCAGGTCGGTCACATCGCCTGTCCGACCGTCGAGGCCATTTCACAGTCGTCTACTTCTATCCAACCGACGACACTCCCGGCTGCACCACGGAGGCGTGCTCGTTCCGCGACAACGATGCCGCGTTCAAGGAAACCGACACTGAAGTCTGGGGCCTGAGCCCGCAGGGCCCCGCCAGCAAGGCCGCGTTTCGGGCCAAGTACGGGCTGCCCTTCACGCTCCTCGCCGACGAGGACCACGCCGTGGCCGATTCGTACGGCACGTGGGGCGAGAAGACCAAGTACGGCAAGACCTACATGGGCGTCTTGCGGACGAGCTTCCTCGTTGGGCCGGACGGCCGCCTTGCCGAGGTCTGGCCTGCGGTGAAGCCGGAGGACCACGCCATCGAGGTCCTGGCCGCTCTGAAGGAGGCCCGCGCCACGCCGGCCTGACCAAGCGGGGCCGGGTATGTCGACGGCCCGACCGCGAGGCAGCGATAACGAACGCCGGCCGACCATGCCCTCGCCCGGGTCCGTGTACAGTGCCGGACGAAAAGAGAGGCTTCGCGCGTGGGGGGAGACGAGCGAAGCCTCGGCCGGCATGATAACTCGCGTCGGCAAGTTTCGAAGTGGCATCCCGGACGGCGCACGAAGGGCGCCAAGGGTGAATGGTGCCCTCCCATAGCAGGGTTGATTGGGCAGTCGAGGCGGACGGATGACGGACGAGAGGGCAAGGGCCCACACCTGGCGACCACGCCGATTCATGGTCATCGTCGGCCATCCGGACGACGCCGACTTTGGGCCCGCGGGTACGGCAGCGGCCTGGATCAACGCGGGAGCCGAGGGCTGGCTCGTCTGCTGCACGTCGGGTGACGCCGGTGGCGAAGACCCTAATCTCGATCCATTGGAGCTGGCCCGGGCACGCGAGGAAGAGCAGCGCCAGGCGGCCGGGATCGTTGGCTATGCCGGCGTCTCTTTCCTCCACCAGCCCGACGGGAACCTCGGCAACGACCTACCGCTGCGCGAGATGCTCGTCAGGGAGATCCGAACGTTCAAGCCGGACGCGGTCCTGTGCGGCGATCCCGAGGTCGTGATTCACGGCGGCGGTGGGGTCAACCACACGGACCATCGAGCTGCTGCGATGGCAGCAATCGATGCCGTCTACCCCGCCGCGCGCAACCCGATGGCGTTCCCGTGGCTGGCCAGGAACGGCCTCGCGGCCCACCGCGTCCGCCGCTTATACCTGATGTGGTCGAACCAGCCCGACGTGTGGATCGACGTCACCGCCACGGCTGACCGCAAGATCGAGGCTCTTCGGTCCCATGCCAGCCAGCTCCACGACCCGGAGACTGTTTTCGATCGAGTGCGCGGCCGGCTTGTGGAGCAGGGCGCGGGCATCGGCGTTGCGGCGGCTGAAGGCTATCGCCTTGTCGTGCTCGAGCAGGATCCCGACGACGGTGCCGAAGGCCGGGAAGCACCGACCTCCGACAAGCCCGGGACTTAGCCCGCCCCGGACCATTGCGTCGGAGCGGCGGCTTCAGGTCACCGCGGTCCATCCGGATCTCGCGACCAGCGTCCTTCAAAAGCTCGTCGAGAGCAGGAGCGGTCGAACCCGCGGCCAGTCGTTCCAGAGGTCCGCCAGGGACTCCGCCCTTCGGCCGAGGATGGTGACGAGCTCGCCCAGGGTGAGAGCGGGTGCCCTGAGCCCAATGAATGTGTCTCCCGAGACTCGAACTCCCAGGAAGAGTTGCGCCGCTTCATCTGGTTTGGGCCAGTAGCGGACCCTTGCCGGGAGGAGCCCAGCTTGACCTACGGCCAGGGCCAGGTCCCATTGCGCCGGGACGCGCCCGTCGGCGAAGCCGCCGAAACCATCGTACCGGAAGCCGAGCACGGCGAGGCCTCGCGCGACCTCGCGGGACTCCTCGGGGGTGAACTGGCTCCAGAAGGGTTGTCCTACCGGGAACTCGAAGCAGGCGTCGTCGATGGCCGCAGCAACGACCGAATCTACGAAGATCGACAGGAGCAGCTGCAAGCTGCGCCGAGCCGCTGAGTCCGTGCCGGCCAGCTGTTCGATCAGAACGCTCATGGTTCGGCTATCGCGGCGCATCAGCAGGGTGATGGCCTGGGGATGCGGGGCTCGCAGGTCAATGACCTGCCAGTCGGTCGAGGGCGGGCCCTCGTCGGGGCGTGACCCGGTTTGCGTGGCCGGCGCCGAGGCGGCCGGAGTCTGTGGTGGGGACGTGTCAGTCGACGGCGCCGATCGCGAGCCATCCGACATGACCGCCGGAGCCGACGCCCCCGGCGCTTCGAGCACGGCCGAAGGTACGGTCGAGGCCTCGAGCACAGCGGCATCTTCCCCCGCTGCGGAGGCTTCAAAGGCTGCTGTTGCCGCGCGGCAGGCGTCCATAGCGGCCTCGGCCATCGCGGCACTGGCCTCGGCCAGGTCCGACAGCTTTTCCAGCTGTGATAACAGCGCGTCTTCGGCTTCGCGCTCGTGCCTGACTTGGGCCTGGGCAACGCGGCCCTGAGCGTTGATCTCGTTGATCTGATCCAACCAGGCGATTGCAGCGGCTTCTACCTGGCCCCGAGTCCGCGCCGCAGCAACCGTGGCCCGGAACGATCGATGCGCCTCGTCTTTGGCCTCGTGCGCCGCCGCGGGATCGATGGCAGCCTGAGCCAGGGCCAGGGCTGCGGCCTGCCGGTCCAGCAACAGCTTCGTCTCCACGACGCGTGCCGCCGCCGCCTCGGCCTCCTGTCGGGCCATCTCGGCGAATCCGCAGCGTATTTCGACCAGACGACGCCGACCGCCAGCCGGTTCTCCGGCTTCCTCCCCGGTTGAAACCGGCGTCTCATCCGCACCGCCGGAGCTTCTCGGTTCGACGCTCAAGAGAGAGTCTCCCGCCGACCCGAGGCGTCGCGGCCCGCGGGTCGGTTCTGTCCACCGCGCGCAACGTCCTCGCGAGGCTCGTCAGATCTTGGCTTCCGCTCCGGCCGCGCGCCGACCTCGATTGGTGCGTCGCTCAGGTGTGAGAAGACCGACCAGGAATCCATCGCCGTGCTTGCGGACCGCAATCTCGACCGCGGCCTCTGCAGCCACTCGAAGAAGGCGCTGTCGGATCGTGATCGGCTTCTCGTCCGGATCGAGCCGGACTTCGAAGACCTGCTCCGGTCCTCTTAGCTGAGCGATGAGTCTCTTGAACTGACGCTGCTGCTGCTCTCGCTCTCGGGCAGCGGGGCTCAGCTCGCGCGGCCTGGGGCTTCCTTTATCCATCAGCGCCGGGTCGGCCTTCCGAACGGTCACCATTTCTTTCCTCTTTCCCAGCTCAGGACCGCAATCGTCTTGAGTCGCCCGACCTGTGGGCGATCGTTCCTCGACTATACGCTCTTCGCGTGATGAGACCAGATGTTTCTTCAAGAGGCTCTTCACGTCAGTTGCTTTGGAAGTGTGAATGAAGCGACCTCGAACGGCACCGACATGTTGCGTCGGTGAACGATCCGGTAGATCCCTGAGTTGCTCGAGCACCGCGGCCGGAGCACATCCCGGCCGACGACGCTCATCCGCCGCCAGGTGGACCGCCACGGTATCTTCCGCGCCGGCGGGGTTGCGTCGTGCGACCCACGACCCGTCCCGGGCATTCTCCTTGCCATTCAGAGCCGCCCGCCGCGACGCTCCAGGCCCCGCCCGGATAGACTTCGCTAGCGTCCTTCTTGGGCGGACGCCTGGCGTCGCGCAGACGGTCGGCGTCCTTGCTGGACGCCATCCCCCTGAATGGGCCGATCCATGGACGCGTACAGCAGGTGATATCGCTATGAAAGTTGGCGTCGCCAGGGAGACCGCACCCGGGGAGCGCCGCGTTGCGCTGGTTCCCGAGGCGGTCGAGAAGCTGCGGGCCGCCGATTTGAATGTGCTCGTCGAGTGCGGCGCTGGCGCCGAGGCCTCTTTTCCGGACACCGCCTATGCCGAGGCCGGGGCCAGGGTCGTGACAGCCTCAGAGCTCTACTCTCAGTCCGACGTGATTCTTCGAATCCACCGGCCCACGCCGGCCGAGATGAAGGTGTTTCACCCGGGCCAGGTCATGATCGGCATGTTCGCCCCGTTGCTCGACCCTCAGGCGATGGCTGAACTTGCCAGCCTCAGCGTGACGGCCATCAGCCTTGACGCCATACCTCGGACGCTGAGCCGGGCCCAGAGCATGGATGCGCTGTCGTCGCAGGCCAACGTCGGCGGGTACAAGGCGGTCCTCGTGGCCGCCGAGGCCTTCGGGCGTTACTTTCCCCTCCTCACCACGCCGGCCGGCACCGCCAGGCCGGCGAACGTCCTCATTCTCGGCATCGGCGTCGCCGGGCTTCAGGCGATCGCCACGGCCCGCCGGCTCGGGGCCCAGGTCAGGGCCTACGACGTCCGTCCCGAAACTCGCGAGCAAGCCGAGTCACTGGGTGCCCAGTTCATCTCTCTGAAGTCGGCCATCGATGGCGCCGGCCAGGGCGGCTACGCCCGGGCCCTTACACCGGTGGAACAGGCCGCTCAGCAGGAGGAGCTCAACGACATCATTGCCTCTCATGACATCGTCATCACGACGGCCCAGGTTCCGGGCCGGCGACCGCCGGTTCTCGTCACGGCGGCCGCAGTCGAATGCATGAAGGCCGGCTCGATCATCGTCGATATGGCCGCCAGCGAGCTTGGCGGCAACTGCGAGCTGTCGAATCCGGGCCAGGTGACGATCACCCCCAACGGCGTCGCCATTCATGCACCGTTGAACCTGCCGGCCTCGATGCCGACGGGCGCGAGCGCCTTCTACTCGCGCAACATAACCAACCTGCTCCTGAACTTCGTCAAGGCCGGCGAGCTTCGGTTCGACTTCGAGGACGAGGTCACGGCCGCTACCGTCATCACATACGGAGGGAAAGTGGTCCAGGAGGCTACCAGCAAGCTCCTGCAACCCGCATCTCGGGGAGGCGTCAGGGCATGAACGTCAGTAATCTCCTCGACTACCTAACGGTCTTCGTCCTGGCAATCCTGCTTGGCTTCGAAGTCATAAGCAAGGTTCCCGCGACCCTCCATACGCCGCTGATGTCTGGCACGAACTCGATCCACGGCATCGTTCTGGTGGGTGCAATCGGGCTGGCGGCCCAAGCGGACAACCCGCTGGCGGGGGGGCTGGCCTTCGTGGCCATGGCCTTTGCCGGGGCAAACGTCGTGGGCGGATACTGGGTCACCGACCGGATGCTCCAGATGTTCAAGCGGCGCCCCGCGCCTACGACCGACAAGGCCGCCAGGTAACGAGGGGATCGCATGACCGCAACCAACGTCGGCTACCTCGTGCAGTTCGCGTTCATCATCGGGGCGGTTCTCTTCGTCATCGGCCTGCACCTGATGAAGTCGCCCGCCACCGCCCGCGCCGGTAACCGCATCTCCGCCGCCGGAATGGTCATCGCCGTCGCAGCGGAGGTCGTCCTCGTAACGCAAAGCGGCGTCGGGCTCTGGAACTGGGTGATCATCATCGGCGGCCTTGCCCTCGGCGGCGGCCTGGGGCTGAGGACGGCCCGAACCGTCGCCATGACGTCGATGCCGCAGCTCGTGTCGGTCTTCAACGCCGTCGGCGGCGGCGCGGCCGCCCTGCTGGCCCTCAACGACTTCATCGACCTCGGCGGCCATCGGGTGCTCGCCGGCGGTGCTCCCGGCCTCGACGGCTGGAGGACCTTCTTCATCGTCGCCGACATCGTGATCGGCTCGGTGACCTTCACCGGATCACTGATCGCCTCGGCCAAGCTGATGGGTCGTATCAGAGGTCGGCCAATCTTGCTGCCCGGCGGTCGAATCCTCTCCTGGCTCGTAGTGGTCTGCAGCCTGAGCGTCTCGATCGTGCTCATCCTCGCCGGCGCGGGCGCCGTCATCTACGACGTCGGCGTTCTGAACCTGCTGCTCCTTGTCGCCCTGGCATGCGCCCTCGCCTTCGGTGTGCTGATGGTGCTGCCAATAGGCGGGGCCGACATGCCGGTCGTGATTTCACTCCTGAACGCCTTCACCGGCACGGCGGTATCGATGGCGGGTTTCGTCGTCGGCAACGTGATGTTGATCGTTGCCGGCGCCCTTGTCGGCGCTTCGGGCGCGATCCTGACCCGGCTGATGGCGACCGCCATGAACCGGTCGATCGCCAACATCATCGTCGGCGGCTTCGGGGCAGCCGAGGGCACGCAGGCCTCGCTCACAGGTGTGGACGGGACGGTCCGCGAGGTCTCCGTCGACGACGCGGCCATCCAGCTCGCCTATGCCAGCAAAGTCGTCATCGTGCCGGGTTATGGCCTGGCGGTCGCCCAGGCTCAGCATGGCGTCCGCGAGCTTGCGGACCTGCTCGAAGCTCGCGGCATCGACGTTTCGTACGCCATCCATCCGGTCGCCGGCCGCATGCCGGGCCACATGAACGTGCTCCTGGCTGAGGCCAACGTGCCCTATCCGCAGCTCAAGGAAATGGACGACATCAACCCGGAGTTCGAACGAACGGACGTCGCCCTCGTGGTCGGTGCCAACGACGTCACGAACCCGGCGGCCCGGGCGGACCGTTCCAGCCCCATCTATGGCATGCCGATCCTCGACGTCGACAAGGCCCGCTCCGTCATCGTCGTCAAGCGATCGATGGGCCGCGGCTATGCCGGCATCGACAACCCGCTCTACGTCAACCCCAAGACGGGCATGTTCTTCGCCGACGCGAAGAAAGGCATCCAGGAACTCATCGCCGCGGTCAAGGCCTTGTAGTCGCCGGGCATCGCCAACGCCATCCTCGGTCGCGTCGATGGTCCTGACTTCCACGCGGGGAGAGGCTTCGGGAGCTGCGACAGGCCATCCGGGTCTTCGCGGCGCAGTTGGCCGTGCACATCGACGGGCCGATCCGTCCGGCCGAATCGAGTCGATGTGTCCCATTCGGCTAGATCACGACCAGGACTTCCCGCCGAAAATGGCAGGACCACACGGTACGGATGGGCGATTGAGATGGAACTGAGGTCGGAGTTACGTTGGCAACCGCTGCACGCGGCTGCACGTCAGCAACCGGGGTAACAGATCGAGGAGTCGGCAATGGTGCTCACCGCCTTGGCTCCGATCCTTCTGGGGCTTGCACTTCACATCATGGGCAAGCGCTGGTAGACCGGAAGCGCATCAAGAAACCCGGACCACGTCGTCCGGGTTTCTTCATATCTGGGGTCGACGAGCCGCCCGACGCGCCCTATTCGCCCTCGGCCATTCCCAGGCGGATGGCTGCCGCGGCAGCCTCGACGCGGCCCGAGACGCCCAACTTGGCCAGGATGTTGCTGACGTGCACGGCAACGGTCTTGCGAGTGATGAAGAGCCGCCGGCCGATCTCGGGGTTGGTGCGGCCTTCGGCGATGAGCGCCAGGACCTCCAGCTCTCTTTTGCTGAGACCAAAGTCGGGTTGCGCCGGCCGACTCGATGGAGACACGAAGTCGGCCACCAAGCCTGAGTAGGAACGCGTCCCCGAGCCCGCGATTCCGGCCGCGCCGTGACTGGCATTCGAACGGCCAGGCAGCGACGGCCGCGAAGACGCACCGGAGCGCCCGGCCGGTCTGGCTGACGAAGCGGCTGATTCCAGCCGGCCTTCGAGCGCGGCCTCGATCTGCTTCGGCAGCGGCAACATCGCCCGTCGCGCCAATTCGGCGATGGACCGAAGGAGTGGCCACGCCCCAAGCTTGAAGGCTGCCTCCGCGGCCACTGTCAGCGGTTCGCGTGCCACAGCCCGCGTCGATCGACCGCGGGCCTGATCGAGGAGCGCCTCAGCCTCCCGCCAGCGCGCTCGTGCGGCCTCGTAAGGATCGCCGAGCTCGGTCCAGTCGAGGGCGAGCCGATTCCAGATGGACGCCTCGTCACGCCCCTCGATGCGGGACCGAAATGCACGGGCCGTCCTGACGGCGAGATCGGCCTGACGCCGCGATCCCGTCTTCGGGGAGACACCACACGCCCTGACCACGGCCTCGGCACGAAGCAGTACCGGCAGGCTCCGCTCCCGCGTCGCGGCCAGCATCGCGAAGTCGCGCCTGCGGTGGGCATCCTGCGCAACCGCGGAATCGACCTCCAGGAAAGTGGAGGCCATGCGGGCCATCAGCAACCAGTCCTCGGTGTCACTGACCCGCAGCCAGCCGCGATCCGCAGCCTTGTGGGCGTCGATCAGATCCTCCTGCCAGAGCGCGTATGCGGCAGCGGCCTGTTGAGCCGGCACGGAGAACTGAGGGTCCTGGACCGTTTCGATGGCCAGGAGCACCTGGCCCAGGAGGCGTCCGGCCGATTCTCCGGCGCCCATCGCCACCTCCAGCGTGGCCAGGTTGAGGAGCGGCGAGAGGAACCAGATGCCCACCGGGCTCCAGCTCAGGGCGTCGAGGCAGAGTTGGCGGCACTCGGGCCAGCGACCAAGGAAGAACAGGGAGTCGGCCGCATTGGCCCGGAGGAAGTTCCCGTAGACCGTGGCCTGGCCGGCGCGCTCGGCCTCGGCGATGCCCTCGAAGGCGATGGCGATGGCTTCTTCATGCCGACCCAGCAGGTCGAGGACGGTGGTCAGGTTCGCATACACTCGGAAGAGATCGTCCAGGCGACCCAGCTCCGCGACCTGGTCGCGGGTCTGACGCAACTTCCAAACGGCCGGCTCCGGATCCTCACCCCAGGCGTCCGCCACCGCTAGGGTGCAGGTCGCGTGGAGCATCTCCTGGCGGGCGCCCTCGCCGACGGCGGTGGCGACTTCCACGGCCTCCTGGGCGTAGCGCTTGGCCTCGGAGAAGACCCCTTCCAGCATGCGGAACTGGGCCAGCGAACCGAGCACCCGAGCGCGGGCAGTGCTTGGTTCCGCCGGGACCAGCTCTACAGCCCTCCGGTGTGCCGCCAGCGATCCTTCGTGATCACCAGAGGCGCGCCGGTACCGGCCGAGCTGCTCCATCACAAGGCCCAGGGCCAGCCGTTCACGCGGATCGTCGAGTGCGGCCGCGGCCGCCTCGGCGTAGGCCGCGGCCCGGGCTGGATCCCCCGCAGCGAAGGCCGCTTCGGCGGCTCGGACGTGCAGGTCCGAGAGGCGCGCCACCCTCTCGTCCGGCTGGACGATCTCGTACAGACCGAGAGCCCGTTCGTAGTGGGCCAGGGCGTCCGCCCCAGCGTCCATCTCTTCGGCCGCGGCCCCCGCGCCCAGGGCTGCGGCCTCCGCCTCGGCCAGCTCATGTGCGGCCAGGTGGTGCATCAGGGCGGCGGCCGGCTGCGGATCGGATTCGCCGACCCGCGCCGCGGCAAGAGCGGAGTGGTAGCGGCGGCGCGTGGTCGGCAGCAGGTCGGCCGCTATGGCCTCGGCGATCAACTCGTGTCGGAAACCGATGCGCCTTTCCGCGGGAGCCTGCGTGGCCGTCTTCGCGGTCCTCGATTTCGGACCGCCACGGCCGTCCCGGCCCGTTTCACGGCCGATCTGTTCGGATGAGCGTCCGCCCTCTCGACCGGCGGCATCGCCCCGTGGACGCCTCATCTCGTCGCGGCCGCTCTCCCGGCGCGAGCCAGAATGCTCATCGCGATCCTCTGCAGTAACCGCGCGGGCCCCCAGGCCGCCCGGGTCACCCGAGCCGGCGGCAGCCAAGGCATCGGACCCATCGAACGTCTCGATCAGGAAGTTGTGCTCCAGGGCCTCGGCAACGCCCGCGGCGATGTCCGACTCCAGGCCATCGCCGCGATGTGCTCCGGATGCGGAGCGGGGCGGTCGGGCCGAGGATCGAGCTTCGAATTCGGCTGCCATTGACAAGAGCGTCGGCTCCGTGACGGTCGACCCAGCCAGCGAGAGGAGCCGAAGCACGCGACGGCACTCCGGCGAGCGCAGCGCCGCCCGGGCAGTGACCAGACGGTCGAAGGTGCCCGCCAGCGAGACGCCAAGCAGCTCACGCCGGGCGGCGAGCAGCTCCTCGGCGATGAGCGGGTTCCCGCGCGAACGTTCGGCCACCAGCAGGAGAGTCGTCGAAGAAGGCCGCGCGCCTTCGATCGCCTCGATCAGCTGGGCGAGCTCGGCCCGCTCCAACGGCGGCACGTCGACGCTCGCTACGGACGGCGACGCAGCCAGAGTGGACAGCGTAGACCTCAGCGGATCCGACCTGAGCAGCCGGTCGGGCTGGTAGGTGACTGCAAGCAGGACCCGCTGACCGCGCGTCACCCGAGCCAGAAAAGTGACCAGTCCTCGAGTAGCCGCATCGGCGTGGTGGAGGTCCTCCAGCAGCAAGGCAACCGGCCGCCGCTCGCCAAGCCTCTCGAGAAGCCCCAGTACGGCCTCGAACATCCGTGCCTCGCGCCATTCGGTGGCAGCGATCCGCGGCCGGTCGGGCAGCAGCTGAAGCTCTTCGAGTCGGGGGCGGAGACTCGGAACCAGCCGGGCGATTGCGTCGCCGGTGGGTCCCACCAGCGCCGCGAGCGTCTCGTCCGGCAACGGCGCGAGCAGATGCTCGAGCGCGGCGGTGACCGGCGCGTAGGGAACGCCCGACGTCGCCGGCAGGGCCACACCGTGGACCGCGGCAAACGGCTCGGCCAACGCCTCGATTCGCCGCCGTGTCTCGCCGAGGAGCCGGCTCAAGCCAAGGCCCGCGGTCGCCGAAAGGACGATGGCGTTGGGCTTGCCGTCCGCCGCGCTCTGCAGTCCTACGGCGATGCGTTCCAGCTGGCGCTCTCGACCCACGAAGTGGTCGCTCCAGAGCCGCCGGTGCGGCGAGCGTCCGTCGACGCTGCTGCCCGTGCTGCTTCCGTCGTGGCTTGTCGTGATCATCTGTTGGGGTCCCAGCGTCGGCACAGCACTGCACAGTACAGCGCCTCTTCCCCCTCGGTCGAACAAGGGTAACCCGATGACGCTCCCCAGCGGGCAGCCATTTCGTACCAATGGCCGGCCACGTTGAGCTGGATCGGCTCGAATGCGTGCGTTCGCGCTTGGGTATCGGGACCGCTAAGCTCGACGAGTGAGCCCCAGACACCCGCGCAACACCCTCAATGAACTCTCGGGCGAGGAATGGCTCTACTTCACCAAGTCCATCTGGGGAACGGCCTATCCTTCCGAGCTGGGTCACGCTCTGCGGAGGCAGCACGGGGCCAACAAACCGCCCCGGCTGATGGCGCGACTGATTGAGTTCTTCACCACGACGGGCGGGCTGGTCCTAGACCCGTTCGCCGGCGTAGGTGGGACGTTGCTTGGGGCGGCCATCTCCCGCGGACCGAGACGCGCACTCGGTCTCGAGATCGAGCCACGCTGGATCGACATCTACGACCGCCTCCTGCGCGACCTCGCGGCCGAACGCGGCGGTCGCGGTCCCAGCCTGGCGGACATAGGTCCGTCCGATCCAGGCGGCGAACGGGGCTTCGACCCATCCGGCCTGGAGATGCGCTTGGGCGATGCGCAGGCGCTGCTGCCGCAGATCGAGTCCGGCAGCGTCGATTTCGTCGCCACCGACCCCCCATACAACATCCAGCTGCCGATCACGATGTCCGGAGGAAGTCTGGCGGAGCGGCACGCAAACCGTCGAACCGATTACGCCATGGTCACCGAGCACGAGGGCGACCTCGCCAACAGCGCCGACTACGCGACCTTCCTCGACAGGATGGAGGATGTCTTTGGGCAGCTCCTGCGGGTCTTGCGGCCGGAGCGTTACGCGGCCGTGATCGTCCGAGATGCCTACCAGGATGGGCGCTATATCTTCACGGGCTCCGACCTGGCGGATCGGGCATCCCGCGCCGGCTTCACGCCGAAGGGCGACGTGATCTGGTATCAGGCCGGGACGCGATTGCGCCCTTACGGCTACCCGAGCTCCTTCGTCCCGAATATCGCTCACCAGCATGTGCTGATCCTGCGGCGGGAGCCCCGTCGGGCGAGGGCTCCTCGGCCGGGAGCGAAGTAGCGACATCGACCGCAGGCCCAGCGGATGCCTCGACCGCGTGCCCGCCGGCGAACTCCTCCGGCGCCCGGGCGTTATCGACGGTCAAAGTTCGAAGGACGTGCCGCGAGCTCTCATGTAGGCCTCCAGCAGACCGTCCGGGCCGTGCTCTTCGGCAGACTCCACCGTCTCGGGCTTCTCGTCCTCAAAGGGGTATTGAGGCATCGGCTCCGGTTCGACCTCGACCACGGCGGCCTGAACGAGTTCGGCGAGCGTCATCCGGTGTATCCAGCCCTGCCGACCGTCCGGGCATAGGACCAGCCAGTAGGCGCCATAACGTTGCAGCAACTGGACCTCGTCGCCCTGGTCGAGGATGCCGATTTCCGTCGAGCGGAGCTCGTCCGGCGAATCGAGAAGGCGAACCAGGCGGTAGCCGATCTGGCGGCGTTCGTAGTTCTCCAGCGGTCGGACGCCGGCCGACTCGAAGGAGAGACGGGATGGCTCGGCCGCGGCGCGCAGCGGATCTGTGCGGCGGGCCTGTTGGAGTGACGGTCTGCGCCAGCGCGGTAAGAGCGACTCATCGACTACGCTCAGGGCAGGTGCAGCTTCCGCCTCGTACACGCTGACAGTTGCTGCCGCGAGGAGTCCGTCAGCAGGCTCGTCGTTACGACGCCGCTTGTTGAGGAACGCGAACGCCGTCACGCTGCGGCACCGGCGCTTGCCGCGGTGACAGTTGCGGCGGGCTCGGTCATGAGCTGATGGAACGACGCATTCCGCTGGCCGAAGAGATCGGGCAACACGCTGGCTGGCACGCCGTCGGCGGGTCCGCCGGGACCGGCCACCGCAACCCTCTGCGAAATGACCGTGTTGGCCGGTCTGGTCGTCGAGTGGCCGATCGCGGTTCCAACGGCGAGAGCCCTGAGAAGCAGCGCCAGCGCCGCCGCCTCCATCAAGTTGATGGAGAGTCGGCCGCGGCACCGGACAGTAACGTCCGTCATGCGCGGGAGAATGGGACGGCAGGGGGGAGTGGGCAATGGTACGGCGGTAATGGCACCCGGGACCCTTGCGCGGCGGCCTCAGTTCGGAAGCCTGCCAGCGGATCCTGTAAGGCCCATCGCAAGGCGCCACGAAGACCCCCCACCGCACCTTTCCAACCGTTTGCCTCGAGGCTTCGGCCGATTGACCCAAGCGCCCCGGGTCCCATCGGGCGGTGCCCGCAGGCACCGGCTCTGAGGATCGGTGACAGCCGACACCTGGTCATGGGACTTAG
>DASWZK010000071.1:0-78053 GCA_036404515.1 Candidatus Limnocylindrales bacterium | reverse complement strand
CCGAGTGTCGGATAGGAAAGGTACCGTGTCAGCTGATAACCGAAATAGCCGCCTACCACCACGACGATGAGGACCACCAGGGCGATCACCAGGTGTCTCCGCTCGAACGTAATCCTGCGGAGGACGGTCAGGGGCTGCGGTCCGACGATGGTCGGCATCAGCGGCCGGATCTCTCCGGCCTCCTGACGCCACGCCTCTTCGATCTCGTCGGGATCCAGCTCCAGGTAGGTCGCGTAGTTGCGCAAGAAGCCCCGCGTGTACACGTCACCGGGCAGGTCCGTGAATTCGCCCTCTTCGATGGCGGCGAGGAACTTTGCTCGGATCTTTGTATCTCGCTCGGCGCGGTAAAGGTCTACGCCCCTCCGCTCTCTCGCATCGCGCAGCCTCTCACCTACCGGCGACCGCCCATCCCGTCCCCCACCGTACCCTCCCCGGCGGCCAATCACCCGGCGCGGCGGCCGGCGCGTCGGGTTGGTGCTCGTCATGTGTCGTCCTCGCCGTAATCACTCGGACTCGACGGCCCAACTTCGCGACGCAGGACCTGCCGCGCGTTCGACCCGTCAAACGGCCCGATGTAACCGCGCTCCTCGAGCTGGTCGATTATCCGAGCGGCCCGGGCGTATCCGATCTTGAGGCGCCGCTGGAGGAGCGACGCGGACGCCCGATCGTACTCCTGGATGACACTCATGGCATCTGCAAGGAGACGATCCGCGTCCGCGTCCGGGATCTCGGCCGGGACGTCCGACTCCTCGCCGGTCTCGATGATCCCCATATCGTAGTGCGGCTCCGCCTCCGCCCGCCAGTGCTCGCAGATGTTACCGATCTCCTTGTCCGAGACGAAGACACCTTGAAGTCGGATGGGTCGAGGCAGGTCTGCCGGCTGGAAGAGCATGTCGCCGCGGCCTATCAGGTCCTCCGCGCCGGGCATGTCGAGGATCGTGCGCGAGTCGATCTGGGACGCCATGGCGAAGGCGATTCGGCTGGGGAAGTTGGCCTTGATCAGGCCCGTTACGACGTTGACCGACGGCCGCTGCGTCGCCAGGACCAGGTGGATGCCAGTGGCGCGGGCCTTCTGGGCCAGCCGCACTACGGGATCCTCTACGTTCTTGCCCTCGCGCATCATCAAGTCGGCAAGCTCGTCGACGATGATGACGATGTAGGGCAGGCGGTCGGCCGGGTCGGCCCTGGTTTCGTTGTACCCGGTCACGTTGCGCGCACTCGCGCCGGCGAAGCGCCGGTACCGGTTCTCCATCTCCGTCACGGCCCACTTGAGCGCGGCTTTGGCGCGCTCGGTCTCGGTGATGACGGGCACCATCAGGTGCGGCAGGCCGTTGTAGGCCGACAGCTCCACGCGTTTCAGGTCGACCAGCACGAGCCGAACTTCATTGGGCGTGGCATTGCACAGCAGGCTCGAGATCAGCGCGTTGACCATGACGCTCTTACCCGAACCGGTCGCGCCGGCGATCAGCAGGTGCGGCATCTTCGCGAGATCGGCCGCGCGGGCGTGGCCGGCCACGTCGCGACCGAGGGCGAAGGTCAGCTTGGAGGCGGCACGAAAGTCGACTTCCTCGAGAATCCGCCGCAGGGCGACGATGTTGAAGTCCTTGTTTGGGATCTCGATGCCGACGACGCTCTTGCCGGGGATCGGCGCCTCGATCCGGATCGTACGGGCGGCAAGTGCCATCGCCAGGTCGTCCGAAAGGGCCTCGATGCGGCTGACCTTGATCTCCGGCGACGGCTCGACCTCGTACTGAGTCACGACCGGCCCGGCATTCCACGTGACTACACGGGCCGGAATGTTGAAGCTGGCGAGCTTGGCCGCGATGATCGCCGCATTCCGTTCGTGATCCATGGTGCTGTCGCCGACTCGGGCGGCGATGTCCTCGAGGAGAGCCAGCGGCGGAAGCTTGTACTCGGGCCTGGGCTTTTCGGCCGTGGCCGCGAGCCCGCCCAGCTTGGACTGGGCAGGAACGTCGGGGCGGCCGCCGCGAATAGAGGCGCCATCACGGACGGACCCTCCCTCGCGCCCGGACGGTTCGCCCGGCGGCGCAGCGTGCAAAGACGCGCCATCGCCCATTGGTCCACCGTCGTGGCCCATCGACCCAGCCGCGAACGGCGGTGCGAAGGTCAGGGACGTCGGCCCGGGATTAGGAGCGGCGACCGGGATCGCCGGCGCACGCTCGTCGCCGCCTCGGCGTGCATCGGCCTGCCCCATCTCCTTGAGGCCTTTCTCCGACCGGTCAGCTCTGGCCGTGCCGGAGGTCCCAACACCACGCGCCGAAGCATCCGGTGCAGGCTTGAACAGGGCGGCCATCGCCCTTGACACGAGCCCCCCAAGCGGAGCAACTGCCGCCGGGAGAGACATGTCGAGCGCGAGGAGCACACCCGAAATCATCAGGACGGTGAGGATGACGCCTGCACCGGTAGTGGTCAGAAGTGGCGACAGGAAGCCGCCCAGGGCACGCCCCACGGTCCCCCCATACTTGCCCGCAACGAGAGAGGAGAGGCCCAGGAGCGATCCGTAGGCGACGGCGCTACCCAGAAGCGTGAGTTCCCAGTCCCAGTGGGTGCCCGCTGCGCGCTCCAGGTAATAGCCGAGCAGGATGAGAACCACCGGCAGGAGCCAGCGAGCGCTGCCGAACCATGGCGCAACCACGTTGCGCTCCCAGTCCGTGAGCCGGCCGCCCTGAACGGTCAGGCCGATCAGCAGCGAAACGCCGACGGTCATCATCGCCAGGCCGATCAGCACGCGCACGATCTCGGCGGACACCGTCCAGCGGCGACCCGATCGCCGGCGCCGGACTGGCGGCGTGGCGCGACTGCCCCTGGCTGAGCTGGAGCGGCTCGACGCGGCCGACGTTCGCGCGGGCATCTACACCTCCACCACTACCGGGAAGACGAGCGGTCGCCGGCGCGTCTGCTCGTACAGGTAGCGCGAGATCTCGTCCTTGATCTGACTCTTGAGCAGTCCGACTTCGCTGGTGCGGTCGCCGGGGCTCTCGACCGCAGCCATGACATGCTCGACCGCTCCGTCGATGAGCGGATCGCGCTCGTTGCCGTGAACGAAGCCACGGGTGACGATCTCGGGTCGCGCCACGACCTTGCCGGTCTGCTTGTCCACGGTGACGACAACGATGACCATGCCATCGCTGGCGAGCGCTCGACGGTCGCGCAGGACGACCTCCCCCACCCCGCCAACCGACAGCCCATCGACGAGCACGTAGCCCGAGGTCACCGGCGCGCCACGCCGCGCGCTTCCGTCGGCGAAGAACTCGATCGTCTGTCCGTTCTCGATGATGAAGACGTTCTCCGCCGCGACCCCGGTTTCGACCGCGAGACGGCCATGCTGGACGAGCATTCGGAACTCGCCGTGGATTGGAATGAAGTACTTCGGCCGGGTCAGGCCGAGCATCAGCTTGAGCTCTTCCTGGCTGGCGTGGCCCGAAACGTGAGCGTGTTTGACGGTGTGGTAATAGACGTTGGCCCCGGCCTTGAACAGGTTGTCGATCGTGCGCGCCACGTACTCCTCGTTGCCGGGGATCGGGCTGGCGCTGACGATGACGGTGTCGCCGACCTGGATCTCGACGAAGCGATGATCGCGATTTGCCATGCGGGCCAGTCCGGCCATGGGCTCGCCCTGGGCGCCGGTCGTGGCGATCACAAGCCGATTGGCTGGCACCGATCCGATCTGATCCTTTGGCAGGACCTGGCCGGGGGCATAGGTCAGATACCCCAGGTCGGTGGCAATGCGGAAGTTCTGTTCCATGGACCGACCGACGACCGCAACCCGGCGATCGAACGTGGCCGCCGCATCCATCACCTGCTGGATTCGGGCGATGTTGCTGGCGAACGTGGCCACGATGACCCGACCTTCGAGCGGCTCCATGATCTCGCGGAACGTCTCGCCCACCGTCCGCTCCGAGAGCGTGTAGCCGGGGTTCTCGGCACGAGTTGAGTCGGAGAGGAGGCAGATCACCCCGTCCTCGCCAAGTCGCGACAGGACGGCGAAGTCCGATCGGCGACCGTCAACCGGCGTGTGGTCGAACTTGAAGTCTCCGGTGGTCACAACGGTCCCGACCGGCGTGTGGAGGGCGAGCCCCATTGCGTCCGGGATCGAGTGGCTTACCCGGAACGGCTCGATGCGGAACGGCCCGATTTGAAGCTTGTCACCCGGATCGAGAGGCAGGAGCGGGTTGTCGTGGAGCTTGTGCTCCTTGATCTTGATGCCGAGCAGACCGCGCGCCAGCGTAGAGGCATACACCGGCACGCCCGGAAGGTACGGCAGAACGTACGCCAGACCGCCAACGTGATCTTCGTGGGCGTGGGTTATCAGGAAGGCGCGAACCTTGTCTCGGTTCTCCCGGAGGTATGTGACGTCGGGGATGACGAGGTCGATCCCGAACATCTCTTCGTCGGGGAACATGAGCCCGCAATCGACAACGACGATGTCGTCGCCGTACTCGAAGACGTACATGTTCTTGCCGATCTCCCCCACGCCTCCGAGGGGGATGATGCGGAGCGGGGTCTGATTGTCAGGCATCGATGCTCGTGTGAAGTGACAGTCCAGTTGTGTGCATCCTAGAAGAGGGTGAGCTGGTCCGTGGGGTTGGATTCTGCAGCCAGCCCAACCGAACGGACAGAGCCCGTGAAGGCATCGCCCTGAGGCTCAGGTCGCTCGCCCGGCTCCGCACGCTCGGCGCGCGGCCCCCGCTCCGGCTCGTCGAGATCCGAAAAGGGCGTGCCGCCCTCAATACCGGCGCCGCGCCGCCTGCGAGCTTCCAGGAGCGCGGCCGGCACGCCCTTCATGTCGCGCAAGAGTGTGGCCTTCAGCGATCCCTGGTGCAGGGCCGCGGCCGGGTGGTACATAGCATAGGTCAGAGCGTCCGGAGCGCCGGACCGGGGATCCGCCTCGCAGAAGGTGCCGTGGACCTGGCCGATCCGCGCCCCCGGATTGAATCGCGCCATCGAGAAACGGCCGAGGGTGACCACCAAGGCGGGGTCCAGAGCCGCGAGCTGCCGGGTCAGGAACGGCGCGCATGCGGCGATCTCCACAGGCTCAGGGTCGCGGTTCTCAGGCGGGCGGCACTTGACGACGTTGGTGATGAAGACCTCCTCTCGGGACCAGCCGACCGATCTGAGCAGCTCGTCGAGGAGCGCGCCGGCCTGACCTACGAAGGGCCTGCCCTGACGATCCTCGTTGAAACCCGGGCCTTCACCCACGAACATGACCTCCGTCGCTGCGGTTCCTTCTCCTGGAACGGCCCTGGTTCTGGTTCGATGCAGGGGGCAACGGGTACAGGCTGCCACTTCCGCCCCGATTGCATCGAGCGCCGCCAGGCGCTCGGGTTCGATCACGATACGTCCCCGGCCTCGCGCGGCAATTCGCGGCGGGACCGAGCCTTCACCCAGCCGCGCTCAAGGAGTACTTCGGCGATCTCGATGGCGTTCGTGGCAGCGCCTTTGCGAAGGTTATCGCTGACGACCCAGAAAGCCAGCCCGTGCTCCACCGAGGGGTCTTGCCTGACCCGGCCAACGTACACCTCATCCTTGCCGGCCGCCTGAGTCGCTATCGGATAGACGTGGGCGGCCGGATCGTCCATGACGACGACACCTGGCACGGCTGCGAATGCGCGTCTGGCCTGGTCGGGCGTAATAGGCTTTGCGGTCTCGACGTGGACAGCTTCCGAGTGGCTCACAAAGACGGGGACGCGGACGGCCGTGCACGAGATTCGCAGTCCTGGCAGGTGCAGGATCTTGCGGGTCTCGGTGACGACCTTCCACTCCTCGCGCGTGTAGCCGTTGTCAAGAAAGACGTCGATTTCGGGTAGAACGTTGAAGGCGATCGGGTGCGGGTAGACGCTCGCCACCTTCGACTCGCCGGCGACGTGAGCCCGAATCTGCGTCTCGAGCTCGGCCAGCGCCGCCGCGCCGGTTCCAGAAACCGACTGGTATGTATCCACGACGACACGTTCTATCCCAACCGTGTCGCGGATGGCCATCAAAACAGGCATGAGCTGCATGGTCGAGCAATTCGGATTGGCGATGATGCCCTCGTGCCACTCAGCGTCGCCGGGGTTCACCTGGCTGACTATGAGCGGTACGCCCGCCTCCATCCGCCAGGCGCTTGAGTTGTCTATGACCGTAGCGCCACGGGCAGCCGCTTCGGGAGCGAGCTGGCGCGACACCTCGGTGCCTGCCGAGAAGAGGGCGATGTCGACGCCAGCGAAGGCGTCCGGAATCGCCTCCCCTACGGTCAGCGTCCGCCCACCGGCACTGACGGTAGAGCCGGCGGAGCGACCGGAGGCCAGCAAGCGAAGCTCTCCGACCGGAAAGCTCCGTTCGGCAAGCACCTGGACCATCGTTCGACCGACGACACCGGTGGCGCCGACGACCGCGACGGTAAGCTGGAAAGGTTCTCGGGGCATGGCTCCGCTCAAACTTCTTGAGACCTCGGGCACCGACCGAGTATACCAGCGACCGGCCGCTGCTCCCCGGCAAGGTGCATACGCGGTCTGTTATGCACCCACCCTATGCATGCGCGGACGATGGACGACCGTTCGACCGGCCGCCCTCGTCCCTTGCGAAGCTAGGCCTCGGTGCGAGCGAGGTGGCGCTGCATGGCCGCCTTGCGCGAGAGGTTGATCCGGCCCTGCCGATCGATCTCGACGACCACGACCATCACTTCATCTCCCACCGAAACCACGTCCTCAACCGTCGGCACGTGGTAATCGGCCAGCTCGCCTATACGAATCAGACCTTCCTTGCCGGGCAGGATCTCGACGAAGCAGCCGAAGCCCATGATCCGAGTGACCTTGCCCAGATAGAGCCCGCCGACCTCGACCTCGCGGGTGAGCGACTCGATCCATTGGACCGCCTTGCGCGAGCTATCGCCCGACACTGCGGCGATCTGGACGGTGCCGTCATCCTCGACGTTGATCTCGGTGCCGGTCTCCTCCTGGATCTTGCGGATCACCGAGCCGCCCTTGCCGATGATGTCGCGGATCTTCTCGGGGTTGATCTTGATGGTGATGATGCGCGGCGCGAAGCTGCTCATCTCGGTGCGGCTTGAAGAGATGACCGCGTCCATCTTGTCCAGAATGGCCATCCGAGCGGCGTGGGCCTTCTGGAGGCCCTGGCGAATGATCGCCTCACTGATGCCCTTGACCTTGATGTCCATCTGCAGCGCCGTGACGCCCTCTCGGGTGCCGGTCACCTTGAAGTCCATGTCGCCGAAAGCGTCTTCCTTGCCGAGGATGTCGGTCAGGACCACGAAGCGGCCATCGGGCTCGCTGATGAGGCCCATCGCGGCACCGCCGACGGCGGCCTTGATCGGCACACCGGCGTCCATGAGGGCCAGGCTCGAGCCGCAGGTCGAGGCCATCGAAGTAGATCCGTTGGACGTCACGCACTCGCTGACGAGGCGGATGACATACGGGAACTCATCCTCGGACGGCAGGACCGGCAGCAACGCCCGCTCAGCCAGGTGGCCGTGGCCGATTTCACGCCGGCCTGGACCGCGCATCGGCTTATTCTCACCGGTGCTGTATGGCGGCATGTTGTAGTGGTGGAGGTATCGCTTCTCGGTCTCCGGGCTGATCGTGTCGATGCGCTGGACGTCGGAGGCCGGGCCGAGCGTGGCTACCGTCAGAGCCTGGGTCTGGCCGCGGGTGAAGAGGCCCGACCCGTGGGCGCGCGGCAGAACGCCGACCTCCACGGAGATCGGTCGGAGCTCGTCAACGCCCCGGCCGTCGATTCGGATCCCCTCGTCGAGGACCACGTTGCGGACGGTCTTCTTCTGAACCAGCTGGAAGAGGCTCTTGCTGACGCGGGCCTGGCGGCGGGCCGCGTCGAGCAGGCCGGCCGGATCTTCGCCCTCGGTGCGGTTGGCACGGATCGAGATGGTGATCGCGTCCTGCAGGTTCGCGATTCGGGCCGAGAGATCGTCGGCGAAGCGAGCGACGATGGCCGCAGTGGTTTCGGCGTCGGCCAGACCACGATGGGCGGTCGCCACTTCAATGCCGAAGAAGCGAGCGATGTCGCTTAGCTTGTACGACTCGAGGTCCGGGTAGGCCTCGCGAGCAATCACCAGGGTGTCGAAATACCCGCCCGTGATGAACTTCCCGGTCTCGCCGAGGGCGGCATCGAGGAAGCCGAGGTCGAAGCCGACGTTGTGGCCGATGACTGGGGAGCCACCGACGAAGGCGAGCAGTTTCTCAGCAGCCTCACGGGCGACCGGGGCGCCGGCCACATCCGCAGTGGTGATGCCGTGCATCTGGGCACCGAAGATCTCGCGGCCGGGACTGACGAATGTCGAAAAGCGATCAACGATCTGGCCGTCCCGGACGCGAACCGCGCCGATCTCGATCAAATCGGCGACCTTGGGGTCGCGGCCGGTCGTCTCGACGTCGAGAACGACCACCTCGAAGCCGGGTTGGCTGGCCTGCTTGACGAACTCGAGGACGGAGCCCGTGCCGGGCTCCAGGTAGCCGACGGACTTGGGCTTGCCGACGGCAGCACGCATCTGTTCCTGGATGTCGATAAGCGGCTGGATGGAACGGTGGCCAAAGAGAATGGCCTCCGCCATCACTTCCTCCGGCACGATCGAGGCCCCGGCCTCGACCATCATGATGGCGTCGCGGGTGCCCGAGACGACGAGATCGATGTCCGATCGCTCGAGGTCGGCGACCGTGGGGTTGACGACGAACTCGCTGTCAATGCGACCGATGCGGACGGCGCCGATGGGCCCGAGGAATGGGATCTCGCTGATCGTCAGCGCACATGAGGCAGCGAACGTGCCGAGGATGTCGGGCTGGTTCTCCTGATCCGTGGAGAGGACCGTGATCACGATCTGGACGTCGTCCTTGTAACCCTCGGGGAAGAGCGGCCGGATGGGCCGGTCGGTCAGCCGGCAAGCCAGAATCGCCTGCTCGGACGGGCGCGACTCTCGCTTGATAAAGCCGCCGGGAATCTTGCCGGCGGCGTACATGCGCTCTTCGAACTCGACGGTCAGAGGGAAGAAGTCGAGTCCGGGCCGTGGGTCGGACCGGTTGGCCGTCCCAAGGACCATGGTGTCGCCGAAGCGAACAGTGACGGCCCCGCCTGCGAGCAGAGCCAGCTTGCCGGTCTCGATGGTCAGGGTGCGACCGGCGAATTGCGTCTCGAATGTCTGAGACACGAGCTTGTATTCCTCCTGAGCCTAGGAGGAAGGGCGTGCCCTTGTTCTCGCCTGGACGAGCCGGGCGCGGGGCGGCTTCGCGAGGACACCGCCTCGCGAAGCGGCCGGTGCGCTAGCGGCGCAGTCCGAGCCGTGCGATGACGGCGCGATAGCGAGCGTTGTCCTTCTTGATCAGGTACCTGAGAAGGCGGCGTCGCTCTCCGACGAGCTTGAGGAGGCCGCGGCGGGATTGGTTATCCTTTGGGAAGCTTCGCAGGTGCTCCGTCAACTCCTTGATCCTCTCGGTCAGGAGTGCTATCTGCACCTCCGCTGAGCCCGTGTCGCCATCTTTGACGGCGTACTCCGAGATCACCTGTTCCTTCGTCTCCCGCGCGAGCGGCACACGATCCTCCGAATAGCTCTGTGACTGTGGTCTTGCTTACTCTCTAAATGCCTGGCGGATGGTAACAGGGTTCGACCGCCCGCGCCACACCGCCACTGCCACCCGATCGGATCCTGACACGCCCGGGATAACGCGTTGCATCCAATCAGGCGAGAGTCACACCGTCCCGGACACCGTCCCGGACGGCCTGGAGCAGGACCACTCGGACCTCGTCGGCAGACGGCGCGGTGGTCATCTCGAGCCGCACCTGCCCCTCCAGAATCGCGGCCACCGCCGCAATCGAGGCCGGCTCGGCAAGCCGGCCAAGTCGCCACGACGGCCCGACGAGCGCCTCATAGCGGCCCGTCGGAGGGAGCGAGACGGGCAGCTCGAAGATCAGGGGGACGCCGGCGGAAGTGTCGCTCGAAGCGAGCCGGCCGCTGAAGCCGTGCAATCGGCCGAGGAGCTGCCTGGCTCCGGACAGATCCCCGGCGGCGATGCGGCGACGGATCTCCGAGCTTCGGACCTGCTCCCCGTTGGAAAGGAACGAAGAGACGACCTTGACCGAGAAGCCCTCCCGCTCGCCGAGAGAAGCGAGCGTCTCCGCGGTGCCTCCGCGCTCGAACCCGAAAGCGGCATCTGGGGTCATGACGAAGCCGGCCAAGTCGACCCGCTCGCGGATTGCCGCCACGAACGCTTCGTATGGGGTGATTCGGAGAGCGTGGTCGAAATGCTGCACGACCGTGACCTCGACGCCGGCGGCCTGCAGGCGCACGAGGCGCTCGTCTGGATCGCACAGCAGCGGCGGCGCGAGGCCCTCGATCAGCTCCTCCGGATGGGCGTCGAACGTGATGACCGCGGCTCGCGCGCCGGCGTCGCGGGCAGCCCGACGCAGCTCGCGGAGAAGATACAGGTGACCGCGGTGGAGGCCGTCGAAGACACCCACCGCCACGTAGAGTCGACCGAAATCGGCTCCGAGAGCACTGATGCCGGCCGCGACGGCCATGCGGTTGTGCGTGTCGACCACTCGCAGCCGCGGCTCGATCAAATGAGTGACGCCGGTCGCGGCGTCGGCTGTCGCTTCTGCCGTAGAACCGGAGCCGGCCGGCAGCGGGGCGGCCACGAAGATCTTCTCGGGCACCAGGCGGCCGCCCTTCCACGATCCGATGCCCACCAATGCACGATCCTCGGTCAGCAGCCGGACGCGCGTTCCTTGCTCGAGCGCGGGCCGGTGAGTCGGCTTGACCTGCTGGCCGCGCGCTGCAGCGGCAACCTCAGGGCCGGTAAGCACCGCCTCCGGTACGACCTCCAGCCCAGCGTCGACCGGCAAGAGGACCCGGGCCAGCGCACCGGGGCCGTCGGCCGCCGCCCGACGGATATCGTCGAGCGAGTGCGCGGCCGGCAGCGCGAACGGTCCGCTGGCCGTGCGGACGAGGGCCCCGAGATAAGCGCCGCAGCCAAGCCGCTCACCAAGATCGCGGGCCAGAGATCGGATGTAAGTGCCCGCTCCGCACTCCACCTCGAGAACTGCCGTGGGGCGCTCCGGGTCGGATCCGTCCCATTCGACCAGATCGAGGCGGCCGATCGTCACCGGGCGCGGCGCCAGCTGGGGCGGTGTTCCCTGCCGGGCCAGCTGATAAGCTCGGCGTCCGCCGACCTTGAGCGCGCTGTAGGCCGGCGGTCGCTGCTGGATGCGGCCGCGAAAGCCGGCCAGGGCCGCCTCCACTGCCTCCCGCGTCGGGCCCGGACCGGACCCGGGTACGAGCTCGCCCTCTCGGTCGTCAGTCTCGGAGGTCGCACCGAAGCACACCGTCGCCCGATATGCCTTGTCGTCGCCCATGTGGTATTCGACCAGGCGTGTGGCGAGCCCAAGGAAGATCGGCAGAACGCCCGAGGCAAATGGATCGAGGGTTCCGCCGTGGCCGGCACGGCGCGTTGCAGTCAGTCGCCGGACCACGGCAACGACGTCCTGTGACGTGAAGCCGGGGTCCTTCCGAACGACAAGGACCCCGTCCACTCCCCGACCCGTCGGCGGCATCTTCAGCGATCTACTGCGTCGACGAGCGCCGCGGCCCGTGCCCGAACTGCCGCCCGGGCCTTGTCAAGTGGCAGCGCAACCGTGGCCCCGGCCGCCCGGGCGTGGCCGCCGCCACCGAACGTGTCGGCGAGTACAGTCGCGTCGACGCCCCCGTCACGCGTCCGGATGCTGATGCGGGTTGAGTCGCCGCCCTCCTTGAACAGGATCGCAACCTCGTAGCTCTCGGACTGCGCGAGCAGATCGATCAGGCCCTCGGACTCGGCCGGATCTGCACCACTTGCCACGAGGTCGGCGAGCTCGAGCGTGGACCAGACGAGCCTGCCGGCCAGGTCGGATTCCATGCGAGCGAGGACTCGCCCAAAAAGCGTCAGCTGATTGTTCGGCTTGGAGCGGTAAAAGCGCCGCGCAAGCTCGCTCAACGGCGCTCCCGCTTCTCTCAAGGCGGCAGCCACGACCAACGTCCGGGGCGTCACGTTGGGATGCTGGAAGTTGGCGGTGTCCATCACCACGCCGCCCGCCAGAGCCGAGGCGAGCATCCCGTCCGCGGTCGTGAGCGGCACTCCCAGCCGCAACGCGAGCAACGTCACCATCTCGCAGGTGGCCGAGCTCGATGCATCCACCCAATCCACAGCGCCAAAGCGCGGGTTGGAGATGTGGTGGTCGATATTGAGAATCGGCACTCGCTCGAACAGCTCGCGATGAGTCTCCAGGATTGGGCCGACCCGTTCGAGCTCGCCGCAGTCGCCGACCACGATCAGGTCGTAGTCGAACGCTGAGTCGGGCTCACGGCGAAAGCGGTCCATGCCGGGCAGAAAGCCGTACATCGCTGGCACCGGATCTGCGCAGACCGGCGTCGCCTTCCCCCCGAACGACTCGGCCAGGAGGCTGACCGCCAGAGCAGAGCCCAATGCGTCCGCCTCCGGGTTCTCGTGACATACAGCCAGGACGCACCGAGCCGAACGCAGCCTGTCCAGGACCTCTTCAGGTACCGCAACGGCGTATTCGGAAAGGTCTACTCGCGGCCCGTGACCGTTCACCGCGGTCTCCTGCGAGCCGCTGGCTTCCCGGATCTGGTCCCTTTCGCGGGCGCGATGTGGCTTTCGCGCTTTCGTGACTCCGTTGCTCCGGCCTTTCGCGCCAGGTGTCCGGACGACTCTTCAACGAGCGGATCGTCGACAGTGTCGCCCTCGTGCGGCAGGCGCGGCAGGGGCGTTGGCAGAGACTCACTGGGCTGGCTCAACCCGTCCGGAGTCCGGCCCTCTTCAAGATCGTGGATGATCTGGAGAACCCGGGTGCCTCGCTCGATGGAACTGTCGAGCCGCACCTCCAGCTCGGGGATGCGGCGCAGCCTGATCTTCGACGCCAGGCCGCGGCGTATGTACGGCATCGCCCGCCGCAACCCAGCCAGCGACGCCTTGCGCCGTTCCTCGGTGCCAATGACGCTGACCCAGACCCGCGCGTGAGCCAGGTCGGGACTGGTCTCGACGTCCGTTACGGTGACGAACCCGATGCCGGGGTCGGTCACTTCGCGCTCCAGCGCCCGGCCGATCTCCTGGCGAAGAAGCTCGTCGATCCTCTCGGTTCGCTGCGTCATTGAGACCCGATACCCCGGCTCAACCGGCCGCCCGGCTCACCATCTGCTGTGTGAAGCACTCGATGATGTCGCCCTCAGCCAGGTCATTCGAGCCGGCCAGACCGATGCCGCACTCGAAGTTGGTGGCCACTTCGCGGACGTCGTCGCGGAAGCGGCGTAGCGACTCGATCCGGTCTGTTACGACCACCTTGCCGCCGCGCCAGACCCGAGCACCACCGGCACGAACGATGCGCCCGTCCGTCACGTAGCAACCGGCGATGACAGCGACCTTGCCGACCCTGAAGATCTGACGAACCTCCGCCCGACCCTCCACCGTCTCGACCTGCTCCGGTTCGAGCATGCCGCGCAGGGCCGCGGAGATGTCGTCCGTGAGCTTGTAGATAATGTCGTAGTTACGAACGTCGACCTTCTCGGATTCGGCGGCGCGACGGGCAGTGTCGGTCACCTTCGTGTTGAACGCCACAACGATCGCATCCGAGGCGGCCGCCAGCATGATGTCGTTGTCGGTGACGTCGCCAGCGCCTTCATGGAGCACGTTGATCCGGACCTCGTCGGTCGACAGCTGCTCCAGGGCGTGTGTGATCGCGCCGAGCGAACCCGACACGTCCGTCTTGAGGATGATCCGCAATTCCTTGGTCTGACCGGCCTGGATCTGCGCATACAGATCCTCAAGAGTGGCGCGGCCACTCCCCTCCGACCGCGCCGCCGAGGCTGCTTTCCGCTCCTCGACCATCGTGCGGGCGATCTTCTCGTCGGCCACAACGCGCAAGATGTCGCCTGCCTGCGGCACGTCGGCAAGGCCCAGAACCACGGCCGGGCTCGAAGGACCGGCCTTGGTGATGCGTTTGCCGAGCGCATTCTCGAGAGCGCGGACCTTGCCGTATGTCTCGCCCACGACGATGACGTCGCCCACGCGCAAAGTGCCGGTCTGGACCAGGGCAGTCGCGACCGGGCCGCGGCCCTTGTCCAGTTCCGCCTCGACGATCGTGCCCACGGCGGGGCGCTTGGGATTGGCCTTTAGCTCCTGCAGATCAGCCACGAGATTGATCATCTCGAGCAGCTCGTCCAGGCCGAGTAGAGCCTTCGCGGAAACGGGCACCATCGGCACGTCACCGCCGTATTCCTCGACGACAACGCCGGCCTCGGCCAGGCTGTTCTTTACGCGGTCCGGGTTGGCATCCGCCTTGTCCATCTTGTTAAGGGCGATGATGATCGGAACCTTGGCCGCCCGGGCGTGGTCGATCGCTTCGAGGGTCTGGGGCATGACGCCGTCGTCGGCCGCGACAACCACGATCGCGATGTCGGTGACCTTGGCTCCGCGGGCGCGCATCGCGGTGAAGGCCTCGTGGCCCGGCGTATCGAGGAAGACGATGTGCCGCCCGTCCTTGACGACCTCGCTCGCGCCGATGCGCTGGGTTATTCCGCCACGCTCACCCGCCGCGACCTTGGTAGTGCGGATGGCGTCGAGCAAGGAGGTCTTACCGTGGTCGACGTGGCCCATGACGGTCACGATCGGGGCGCGAGGCTGGAGGAGGCTCGGATCGTCCTCTTCGTACAGCTGTTCCTTTGTGGCGGCACTTATCGGCGCAGCCTCACCCGAGGCGGCGTCGCCACTGGAGGCGCCGCCGATCTGGGCCGATTCGGCGACCTCGTAGCCGAGTTCCTCGGCGACGAGAGATGCCGTCTCGCGATCGATCCCCTGATTGATATTGGCGAAGATGCCGCTCTTGATCAGCTCGCGAATGACGTCGGCGGGGTTGACGCCGAGCAGATCTGCCAGGTCCTTGACAGTGATACTCGACGGCAGCTCGATCGCGCCGCGTTCGCGCGGGTCGGCGACGGCAGCAGCGCCTCCCTGGGTTCCAAGGTCGTGGCGCACCGGCTTGCGAGGCCCACGACGGCCCCGCGTGCCGCTCCTACTCTTGGCCACGACTTCCTCCTTCGATCCTGCTCGCCTCCCCTGTCAGCTCGGCCCGGAGTTCGGCCGGGATCGGTGCTGTCAGCGCTCGCTGAAGCGATCCTTTGTCCAGCGCCGCGGACCGGCACTCTTGCTTGTCGCACACGTAGGCTCCCCGGCCCGGCATTTTACCGCTCGGGTCGACGGCGATCCGGCCGTCCGGCATCCGAACGATCCGCAGCAGCTCGCGCTTCTGCCGCGCCGTCCGACAGACGACGCACGATCGCGTCGGATACCGCCGTGGAGGCGCGCCCCGGGCTACGGGGCCACCTCCGCATCATTGTCGGTCTCCGCCGATTTGGCGGCCTTGCGCCGCTTCGGCCTGGCCGGCGCCTCGGCGGTAGCCGGGACCACGGGAACAGTATTCGGTTCGAGCTCGGGCGCGGCAACCGCCTCCGAAGCGGCGGTCTCAGCCGTGGGACCCGGAGCATCTGCCACCGCTGATTCCGCGTCGGCCAGAGTCTCCGCCTCGGCTCTGGCGGCTTCGGCTACGGAAACGTCGCTGCGGATGTCGATGCGCCATCCTGTCAGCTTGGCCGCCAGCCGGGCGTTCTGGCCCTCCCGGCCGATCGCCAGCGATAGCATCCGTTCGGGCACTACGACGTTGGCGATGCGGTGCTCTTCGTCGATCCTGACTTCGATCACCTGGGCCGGGCTCAGGGCCTTGGCGACGAAGGTGGAGGCGTCCTCGGACCATTCGATCACGTCTATCTTCTCGCCGCCAAGCTCCGCCACGACCGCTTGAACGCGAGCGCCGCGCTGACCGACAGTCGCGCCGACCGGATCCAAGCCCTGCTGGCGCGAGGCCACCGCGACCTTGGAGCGGCTCCCCGCCTCGCGGGCAATGGCCTTGATCTCGACGGTTCCGGCGTGGATCTCGGGAACCTCCAGCTCGAAAAGGCGACGCAGGAAACCCTTGTGGGTTCGGCTGACGTAGATCTGTGGGCCCTTTGCGCTGCGTCGAACCTCCAGAACATAGGCCTTCACGTTCTGGCCAATGCGGGCATGCTCCAAGGGCGACTGCTCGGTCGTGGCCAGAATGGCCTCGGCCTTGCCTACATCCAGGATGATCGCTCTGGGCTCGATGCGCGAGACCGTGCCGGTGATCAGCTCGCCTTCGCGACTGGCGTACTGGTCGAAGACTACGTTGCGTTCGGCTTCGTGGAGTCGCTGCAGGACCACCTGCTTGGCCGTCTGGGCGTGGATTCGGCCGAAGGCCTCCTGGTCGAGTTGCTCGGTCTCGACGAGGTCGCCGACCTTGGCTCCCGGCAGGTAGGCCTGCGCATCCGCCACCGTCGTTTGTGTCGTGGGGTCGTCGACCTCTTCGACTACCAGGCGGGCCCGGAAAACGCGCACCTTCCCGGAATCGGCATCGATTCGAACCTGGATGTCCTCGTCTCCCGCCGTGCGGCGGTAAGCGGCCTGAATAGCCTCCTCGACGGTCCGGATGAGTTGCTCCCGTGAGACACCCTTCTCGGCGTTAAGCTGCAGGAGGGCGCCGACGAAATCCCGACTCACTTCGCGCCTCCTGTTCTTTGTGCCCGGCTGCTATCGACTGCGACCGACCTGGACTCTGCGTCCGTCCACTCGGCCGCCGGTCAGTCACGAGCCGCTCAGCAAAAGACGTGGGGGTCACCCACGTCACGAGCGGCCGGTAGATTGCAGGAAGTATACACGGCGCCTCTGGACCATCCAAGGGGAGGGGCGAGCACCGCTGCACACTGGGAGACGGTTTGGGCTCCCGTTCGGAAAGGCAAGCTCCGAAAGGTCTCAGTAAGCGCGAGCGAACAGTACCCGCCGCTCGGACGCACCGCCGCAGACCGTGCATTTGCCGGCCTCCGCAGGCGAGTCGAATGGAATACACCGAATCGTGGCGCCGGTCTCCTCGTTGACCTGCCGCTCGCATTTCGCGTCGCCGCACCAGGGCGCCATGAAGAAGCCGCCCTCGCCGTCGAGCCCATCCTTGAGCTGCCGGTATGTGTCGGCGCGGTGAGTGCTCGCCTCTCGGAACTCGACGGCTCGCTTGAAGAGCTCGGCCTGGTAGTCGCGGAGTCGAGCCGGCAGCTCGGCCGCCAGCCGGTCCAGCGGCACCGCCTCCTTCGACCGGTCGACCCGCTTGACGAGCATTCCCTGTCCCGCCGCGACGTCGCGTGGGCCGATCTCCAGCCGGAACGGCACGCCACGGAGCTCCCAGTGGTTGTACTTGAAGCCCGGCGAGTCGTCTCGCCAGTCGACCTTGACCCGGACGGCCGCCCCTCCGGGGGTCTCCGCGAGGGCCGCCTGGAATCGATCGACGGCAGCGCTTACCGCCGCCTTCTCCTCGTCCTTACGGAAGATCGGCACGACCACGACCTGGACCGGGGCGACATTGGGCGGCAACACCAGCCCGGAGTCGTCACCATGGGCCATAATCGTGGCCCCGACCATGCGCGTCGAGAAGCCCCATGAGGTCCCGTACGGGTTCTTGCGCACGTTGTCGCCGTCGAGGAACTCGATGCCGGCAGCGCGGGCGAAATTCTGGCCGAGCATATGGCTCGTGCCCGCCTGCAGCGCTTTCTTGTCGCGCATCATGGCCTCGACACACCATGTCCAGTCGGCACCGGGGAACTTCTCGCTGTCAGTCTTCCGGCCCTTGATGACTGGTATAGCGAGCCAGTCCTCGGCCACGATCCGGTAGCACTCGAGTCCGGTGGCAACCTCGTCGGCCGCCTCCTTTTCGGTGGCGTGGAAGGTGTGGGCCTCCTGCCACAAGAACTCGGTCGTGCGCAGGAAGAGACGCGTGCGCAGCTCCCAGCGGACGACGTTGTTCCATATGTTCATCAGCAGCGGCAGGTCGCGATAGGACTGAATCCAGTTCTTCACGCTGTCGGCGATGATCGCCTCGCTTGTCGGCCGGATTGCCAGCCACTCGTCGAGGGCCTTGCCGCCGGCGTGAGTCACCCACGCTACCTGCGGGTTGAAGCCCTCGACATGTTGAGCTTCCTTTTCGAGCAGCGACTTGGGTACGAAGAGCGGGAAGTAGACGTTGCTGTGGCCCGTCGCCTTGATGTGGCGGTCGAGCTCGCCCTGCATCGACTCCCAGATGGCGTACCCGTACGGCCGAATCACCATGCAGCCGCGAACCGGGGAATAGTCAGCCAGTTCCGCCTTCAGGACCACGTCGTTGTACCACTCCGGAAAGCTCTCGGACTGGTGCGTGATGCTGGCGACGAAACCCTCTGTGGTCACGCTGCTTGATCCTCCAGGCGATTCGACTGCGACGATTTCACGCAATCGTACCGCCTGAGGCGGTGCTTCGGACCTCCGCGCGGCCGGAGCCAGTGGCGGGCGCAGGGGCGCCGCTAACCGGCGCTGCTAACCGGGGAGCGCCCCCGGCGCCGGGAACCGCCGCTCGACGTAGGACTCGAGGATCGCCTTGAACTCGTCGACGATGTGATCGCCCCGCAGCGTTCGGTCCAGCGCCCCGTCGATGAAGACGGGCGCGACGGGCTCCTCGAAGGTGCCGGGCAGGCTGATGCCGATGTCGGCGTGCTTGGACTCGCCCGGGCCGTTCACGACGCAGCCCATGACCGCCACGCGGAGCTCCTCCACGCCGGGGTGCCGCTCCCGCCACGAGGGCATCTGGTCGCGCAGATAGGTCTGAATGTCGCGGGCCAGTTCCTGGAAGTACGTGCTGGTGGTCCGGCCGCAGCCCGGGCAGGATGAAACCTGGGGCAGAAACGATCGCAATCCGAGCGTCTGCAGCACCTGTTGAGCGACTGCGACTTCTTCCGTCCGATCGCCGTCCGGCTCGGGGGTGACCGACACGCGGATCGTGTCGCCGATCCCCTCGGCGAGCAGCAGCGACAGGCCGGCGGACGAGGCCACGATCCCCTTCATACCCATGCCCGCCTCGGTCAGGCCGAGGTGGAGCGGGTAGTCGCCGCGCGCGGCAAGTCTCCGATACACCTCGACCAGGTCGCGTACGCCGGAAACCTTGGCCGAGAGAATGATCCGATCGTGGGCCAGACCGGTCGCTTCTGCCAGCTCGGCCGATCGGATGGCGCTTTCGACCATGGCTTCGATCATGACCTCATGGGCATCGCGAGGCTCGGCCTGGCGGGCGTTTGCATCCATCATCTCGGCCAGGACGTCCTGATCGAGCGAGCCCCAGTTGACGCCGATCCGGACCGGCTTGTCGTTCGCGATCGCGACCCGAACGATGGCGGCGAAGTGATCGTCGTGGTGCCGGCCCGGGCCCACGTTCCCCGGATTGATCCGGTACTTGGCCAGGGCTTTTGCCGCCTCAGGGAACTCGGTCAGCAGCTTGTGGCCGTTGTAGTGGAAGTCGCCGACGATCGGAACGGTCAGTCCGAGGCCGCGGACTTTCCGGACGATATCCGGCACGGCGGCAGCGGCTGCCTCCGTATTGACCGTGATTCGGACCAGCTCAGACCCGGCGTGGGCCAACCGGGCAACCTGGATGGCCGTGGCGTCGGCATCGGTGGTGTCCGTATTGGTCATCGACTGAACGACGATTGGGTAATCGCCGCCGACCATGACCCCGCCCACGTCGACAGCGATCGAACGACGCCGAGATGCAAAACCAGATTGGGTCATACCTACGGAGCGCCGCCGCGCACGATGTCGAAATAGGTTATCCAGCCGATAAAGCCCAGCAGCAAGGCGAAGCTGGCGATGTACGCAAAGGCCTCGACGGCACCGACTCCCCTGGCGCCGAAGACGCGCTTCACGACCATGATGACCATCTTGCCGCCATCCAGGACCGGGATGGGCAGGACATTCACCAGGGCCAGGTTGGCCGAGAGCACAGCCGCCATAAGCAGAAGAAGCATCAGGGCGTCGGGCTGGGAAACGACGTGGCCGACATCCGTGGCGATCCCAACGGGGCCCTGCACGCCGGGCGGACTCTGGGTGGGGTTGGTTGCGAACTGCGTGCCCAGAGCGCCCAGCGCACCGAGGATCAGGTTCATCGCTCGAGTGGTCCCGGTGAATGCCAGGCCGGCCGCGGCCACCGGGTTGCCGGCTGTGTTGGCGAGTGTGAAGCCCCCGATACCCACGCCAAGGGCGCCTTCGTTTCCCTTCGGTACGCGCAATGTCACCACCACCGTACGCTGCTGGCCGGTCTCGTTTGCCACAACGAGGTGGACGGTCTGTCCCCCGTGATCCAGCAGATCCTGTCGCCAGGCTGCCGTGGAATCCGAGCCGGAGAACTCGAGAACGGAGTGGGTCCGACCGTCGATCGAGATGAGAGAGTCGCCGGACTGAAGGCCCACGGCCGCCGCCGGCGAGCCCGTCACTATCGAGCTTATGGTCGGCTCCACCACTGGATTGAAGACCCAGGCGACGATGAAGAACAGGACGAACGCCATCAGCAGGTTCATGGCCACTCCGGCCACGAGGACGACGAGCTGTTTGGGAAGCGGGGCGTTCGTGAAGGCGCGAGGATCGTCTGAGTTCGTTTCCTCGCCCTCGAGACGAACGAAGCCACCGATCGGAAGGTAGTTGAGCGTGTACTCCGTTTCGTGGTCGTGGCCCAGGACCTTGGCCCGGGGCGGGAAGCCGAGGCCGAACTCAAGGACCCTGATCCCGGAAAGGCGCGCCATGATGAAGTGGCCCAGCTCGTGAACCAGAACCAGCGGAACGAGTATCAGCAGCAGGACCGGTATCGCGACTGCCCAGAAGAGCAGGCCGTCGAGGCTCATCGGTAAGCCTCGGCGAACTGCCGAACCTCGGCGTCAAGCTTGACAAGCTGCTCGAGCGACGGCTCCGTCGGCTCACCGGAAGCGAAGCGTTCAACTGCGGCGCCGAGCAAACGCGGAATGGCGACGAAATCGAGGCTGCCACCCAGGAACCGGGCCACGGCGACCTCATCCGCCGATATCAGGGCTGTGCTGGCCCGCGGGCCCGCCAGGCCCGCCTCACGAGCGATACGCAGCGCCGGGAAGCGCCCTTCGTCGGGGGCGCGGAACTCGAGTCGGCCGGCCGCGATCAGATCCACGGCGGTCGCCGCCGAGGGCGCCCGCGCCGGGTAGGTCAGAGCGTACTGGATAGGGAGCCGCATATCCGGAGTCCCCAGCTGTGCCTTCACGCAGCCGTCCACGAACTGCACGGCCGAGTGGACGACACTTTGAGGGTGTACTACGACCGAGATGGCCGAGAGTGGCACATCGTACAGCCAGCGTGCTTCGATCATCTCCAGGCCCTTATTGGCAAGAGTTGCCGAGTCGATCGTGATCTTCGCCCCCATCGTCCAGGTGGGGTGACGCAGCGCCCGTTCGGGTGTGACTGTCGCGAGGTCCGCGACGCTGGCATCGAGGAAGGGTCCGCCCGACGCGGTGAGCAGCAGACGATCGATGGCGGAGTGATCTTCCCCGGCCAGGCATTGCCAGATCGCCGAGTGCTCCGAGTCGATCGGCCGCAGCCAGCCCAGAGGGCTGCCGAGCGGATGATGCCGGTCGCCGGTCGCCCCGAGGGTGCCGGCCGCCAGACGGCGGACGAGCGGCATGACCAGATGGCCGCCGGCGACGAGAGTCTCCTTGTTGGCCGTGGCCACGACCTTGCCCACCTCAAGGGCCGCGAGCACGGACCGCAGCGCAACCAGCCCGCCAGTCGCCACCACCACCAGATCCACGTCAGGGCGAGTGGCCAGCATCTCGAGGGCGTCCGGCCCGCCGAGGAACTCCGTGCCGGCGGGGAGATCCAGCCGCGCGGCCGACCGACCATCAGCCAGAGCCACAACGGCCGGTCTCAGCAGCCGCGCCTGCTCCTCGAGGATCTGGCCCTGCGACCCGGTGGCCAGGGCTACAACTCGAAATGCCTCTGAGTTGCGAACCAGCACGTCCACGGCCTGGCGCCCGATCGAGCCGCCCGAACCCAGGAGCGCAACCCGAATGGGCTGACTGCCCTTGCCGGTGCCTCCCCGTACGTTCCATGTCGCCACTCAGCGAACCAGCGCCGCGACGAACAACGCTGACACCGGCGCCGCGAAGATGAACGAGTCCACGCGGTCCAGTATGCCCCCGTGGCCCGGGATCAGTCCGCCGGAGTCCTTGGCGCCCGCGGCGCGTTTCAGCATCGACTCGGCCAAGTCGCCGGCCTGGGCCACGGCCCCAACGAGCGGACCGAGCGCCAGGCCCATGACTGCCGGCTGGCCAAGAGCCCACAGCCCGGCTGCGGCGACGGCCGTGGAGGCGGCAAGGCCCCCGAACAGGCCCCAGTAGCTCTTCGACGGGGAGATGTGCAAGAGGAACTTTCGCTTGCCCAGGGCGGTGCCGACACAGTAGGCGCCCGTGTCGAAGGACCAGACGAGAACAATCACCAGCAGGATCCAGCCTCGCTCGGATCCCAACTGGGCCGCGGGCGCGGTCACGGGTAGCGGCGGCGCGACCTGGCCGAGGCGAACCAGACCCCCGAGCATGCCCACGTACACGGCCGTGAACGCAGTCGCCATCCACGCAGCGAAGCTCACTCTCGCGTCCTTCTCCGCGAATGCGGCGACGCCGCTTACGATCAGCACGGCCGCCACCAGCAGATCTGCGTACGGACGCAGCTGCTCAACCGACGCCACGTCCGCGGCCACTGCCAGCCCGCCGGCGACGGCCAGGGCGGGCACGGCCGGATAGCCTGCGCTACGCATCAGCCGGACCGCCTCCCAGGCTGCGACGGCGACGAAGACGGCGATCAGCGCTCCGAACCATGGCTCCCCGAGGGCAACCACGAAGAGCAGGGGTGGAACGAAGAAGGCGGCGCTGAGCGCCCTTTGACGCATCCGATCCCCTACCGGCCGAACCGCCGCTGCCGGCTCGCGTACTCGACCAGCGCGGCGTCGAAGGCATCCGGGCCGAAGTCGGGCCAGAGGATCAAACTGAAATAGAACTCCGCGTAAGCAGCCTGCCATATCAGGAAGTTGGACAGTCGCTCGTCGCCACCAGTCCGAATGACGATGTCCGGGTCGGGCAGGCCGGCGGTGTAGAGAGCGCCGGCCAGCACATCCTCGTCGATCTCCTCCGGTCGAACGCCACGTGCAACGAGTTCGCGGGCAGCGTCCACCAACTCGGTCCGGCCCGAGTAGTTGAAGGCGATGTTGAGCTGCAACCGCGTGCCGCCGGCCGTGGCCTCAATGGCCTGTTGAATCGATGCGCGTGTCGCGGGCGGAAGTTCCTCGATGCGACCGAGGAGCCGAACCCTGGCGCCCTGCCGGTTGAGTTCAGCGGTTTCGTTGCGAATGACGTTCTCAAGCAATGAGAACAGGCCCCTGACTTCCTCGTCGGAGCGGGCCCAGTTCTCGCGGCTGAAGGCGTAAAGAGAGAGAACACCGATGCCGCGGCGCACGGCATGGCGAATGATCTCTCGAATCGCTTCGACGCCGGCCGCGTGGCCCTCCATCTCGGTCAGACCGCGCGCCTTCGCCCAGCGCCGGTTGCCGTCCATGATTATGGCCACGTGGCGCGGTAGCTCTTCCTCGTGTACCGGGAAGGCTTCGGTCGGCGTCGCGTCAGGAGACGAAGGCGGTCCCGCCCCCTGGTCTACCGTCGCCTTCGACTCGCGGTGAACGCGCGCCGGGGAGTCGGTCGGGCGGGAAATCCGGCGGGCCACTAGACCTCCAGGATCTCCTGTTCCTTGGCTGCGCCGACGTGGTCCACGTCGACAATGTGTTTGTCCGTGATCCGCTGCAGCTGCTCGAGCTCTCGCCGAGACTCGTCGGTGCCGATGGTGCCTTCGTGCTCTTCCTTCTTCAACCCATCGGCGGCCTCACGGCGGAGGTTCCGGATCTCTACCCGGGCCTCCTCCATGCGTTTGTGAACCTGCTTCACGAGGTCCTTTCGTCGCTCCTCGGTGAGAGGCGGGATGTTCAACCTCACGACGGCGCCGTCGACGTTCGGGACGAGGCCTATATCGCTCCTGATGATCGCCTTTTCGATGGCTCCGAGGACGCCGCGGTCCCACGGCTGAATGACGATCTGGTGGGCCTCGGGCACGTTGATGCCAGCTAGCTGGTTGAGGGCCGTTGGCGTTCCGTAGTACTCGACCATCACCCGCTCGACCAGCGAGGTCGAGGCGCGGCCAGTCCGAACGCCCTGCAGATCGCGCTCGAGAACCTCCACGGCCCGGGCCATCTTGTGCTCAGTGGCCGACAACGTCTCGCTGCTCATGCGGGGCCGCCTCCGG
This sequence comes from Candidatus Limnocylindrales bacterium, assembly GCA_036404515.1. Taxonomy (GTDB): domain Bacteria; phylum Chloroflexota; class Limnocylindria; order Limnocylindrales; family CSP1-4; genus Fen-1039. The sequence goes on along the minus strand of DASWZK010000071.1, from coordinate 53,757 downwards.
TTATCAAGGTGCCGACTGGCTCGCCGGCAGCGACTCGGGTGATGTTCTCGGGCTTGTTCAGATCGAAGACCACGATCGGCGTGTCGTTCTCCATGCACAGCGACACGGCCGTGGCGTCCAGCACGCGCAACCGCTGGGCCAGAACCTGGGAGTACGTGAGGCGGTCGTAGCGTCTCGCACCCGGGTTCGTCAACGGATCCGAGTCGTAGACCCCATCCACCCTGGTGGCCTTCAGGATGATCTCGGCCCCGATCTCCACAGCTCGCAACGCGGCGGCCGTGTCCGTCGTGAAATACGGGTTGCCGGTGCCGGCGGCCAGGATGACCACCCGGCCCTTTTCGAGGTGGCGGACGGCGCGGCGCCGGATGTAAGGTTCCGCGATCTCGTTCATGCCGATGGCGCTCATAACGCGCGTCGGCACGCCGGCCTTCTCGATGGCATCCTGCAACGCCAGGGCGTTCATGACCGTGGCCAGCATGCCCATATAGTCGCCGGTGGCACGGTCCATCCCTTTGGCCGCCGCCGCCAGGCCCCGGAATATGTTCCCGCCTCCAACGACGATTCCGATCTCGATCCCGGTGCTATGGACTTCCGCGACCTGCGCCGCGATGAAGGCGCAGAAATCTGGATCGACACCGTACTGCCGGCTGCCGAGGAGCGCCTCACCCGACAACTTCAGCAGGATGCGCCGATAACGCGGTCCCTTCGCACTTCCGGCCGCCGGCCCAGATTCAATCGCACCGGCAGCCTCGCCTTTGGCCGCAGTGGCCTCGCTCATCTATTCCCCCAGTTCGAACCGGACGAAGCGTCGCACCTTGATATTCTCGCCGGTCTTGGCGATTGCTTCAGTGACTAAGTCGCCAACGGTGCGATCCTGGTCACGGAAGGGCTGCTCCACGAGCACGACCTCGGCAAACCACTTCTTGAGCTGACCTTCGACGATCTGCGCCCGGACCGCCTCCGGCTTCTTCAGCGTCGTCTTGTCCGCCAGAAGCGCCGCGCGCTTGGCCTCTAGATCGACCGCCGGGATCGCGTCGATGGTCGTGTACAACGGTCGGAGCCCGGCGACCTGGATGGCCAGATCGCGGACCAGCCGTTGGAACTCATCAGTTCGGGCAACGAAGTCCGTCTCGCAGTTGACTTCCACGAGTACGCCGATCTTGCCACCCGTGTGGATGTAACTGCCGATCTGGCCCTCGTTCGCTTCGCGACCGGCGCGCTTGGCCGCAGCCGCCTGGCCGCGTTCGCGCAGCAAGGCCGCGGCCTTCTCGAGGTCGCCGCCGGCTTCCTCGAGCGCGCGCTTGCAATCCATGACGCCCGCGCCGCTCTGTTCGCGGAGGGTCTTGACGGTCTCCGCAGTGATCGTCGCCATCGTTGTGTCGTTCTCCTGTGGTCGTCGCCTGCCGGCCACCCGGATCTCGGGAGAGCGCGGCGCGGCGAATCGTCGCTAACTCAGTGGGACCGTGGAGCCACTTCGCCCTCGGCATCGCGTGGGTGGGACGGAACCCGCACGCCAGGCAGCAGGACTTCCTCCTCGTCGAGGTCGGGCTCGAATGTGAGAGCTCCGCCTCCCGCAAGGGCCGCAACGAGCTCTTCGGATGCAGCCTCCTCGATCCCGATCTCGGCCTCGGCCGACGCCTCTGGAGCCTCCGCTTCGGCGTTTGCCCGGATGCCGCGCTCGCGTTGACCTTCCACACAGGCATCGGCCACGAGCTGGCAGAGCAGCCGGATAGCGCGGATGGCGTCGTCGTTGGCGGGGATGATGTAGTCGAGCTCGTCGGGGTCGACGTTCGTGTCGCCGGTGCCGATGATCGGGAGCTCGAGCTTGCGAGCCTCGGTCACGGCGATCCGCTCGCGATGCGGGTCGACGATGAAGACCATGCCGGGCAGGCGCTTCATCTTCCGGATACCGCCGAAGTGGTCGCGCAGGTGCTCCATCTCCTCGACGAGCTTCGCCGTTTCCTTCTTCGTAAGTCGCTCGAAGTCACCGCTGGCCTGGCGGGCTTCAAGCTGGTCGAGCAGGGCGATGCGCTTCTTGATGGTGAGGAAGTTAGTCAGCATCCCGCCGAGCCACCGTCGATTAACGTAGGGCTGGCCGGCTCGGGTGGCTTCCTGGGCGATGGGCTCCTGGGCTTGCTTTTTCGTGCCAATGAACAGCACGCTGTCGCCACGGGCGACAGTTTCCTTGGCAGCGTCCAGCGCGACATCGAGCCGCTTGACCGTCTGGGCGAGGTCGATGATATGGATCCCGTTGCGCTCCGCGAATATGAACGGGCGCATCTTGGGATTCCAGCGACGAGTCTGGTGGCCGAAATGGATGCCGGCCTCCAGGAGCTGTCGCATCGATACGGAAGGCATGAACGAACCTCCTGCGGTTGCTTCCTCCGCAGCGCTCCTGCCGAGAACCGGGAGCCTCGAAGGCTCGTCCGGCACCGCTCTCGACATTGCGGCCCTGCGTGTGATCTCCGCCTCCGGCCGCCTTGCGGCGAGCCCGAAGCGGGAGCCATCGCGACGCGACGACCGGCGCGGAGTGTAGCACAGTGGCGTGCGGCTCCCGAGCCTAATCGCTCAGGGCGTTCCGGTAGAGAAGGACGCGAGCCCGGCCTTCAGGCCCGGGCTCCACGATCGCCAGATCCACGGCTACTGGCAGCGACGGCAACGAAGATCCGCCCGGCAAACCACCCCGTTCCAGAAGGCGGGCTACACCGACCCGCATCTGCGCCCGCTTTCGGCCGTCGAACGACTCCTCGGGTCTGCCGAAGCCCTGCGATCTGCGCCAGCGGACCTCGACGACCACGAGCCGCGACGGCGGCCCCGGGTCGACAGCCACGATGTCCAACTCGCTTCGGCCAACGTGGACGTTCCGAGCCAGGACCGTCCAGCCCCGGCCGGCCAGCAAGCTGGCCACCAGACTTTCGGCGGCGTCGCCGGCTCGCTGCCGGCTCGTCCGCCTGCCCGACGCCGACGAAGTTCCGCCCTGGCTCAATCGACCCACTGCCTCTGGCGGCGCGCTAGTCGATCGGTTCGGCAACCTCGAGGTCGTCTGTCTCGTTCGCCCCGTCGTCGTGCCCGATCGCGTCCGCTCCGGAATCCTGCCACAGCGTCATTTGCTCCCGATCACGGCATGGCGCGAACGTAAGCCGGTGGATCGGGCTCAGGCCATGGGAGTCGAGCCCGGCCCGATGCCCGGGGGCCGCGTAGCCCTTGTTCCGGGCTAGGTCGTAACCCGGATAAAGCGCGTCGTACTCCTCCATGAGACGGTCGCGAGCCACTTTGGCGATTACGGATGCGGCAGCGACCGAGGCGCACAGCCGGTCGGCGGAAACCAGAACGCGCTGATGAATCGGCACTTCTGGCAGCGCCACCGCGTCCAGCAGCAGCGCATCCGGTCTGATTGGCAGGCGTGCCGCCGCGAGAGTGCTGGCGAGAAGCGTCGCCTGGAGGATGTTGATGCGGTCGATCAGCTCCGGCCCCACGAACGCGATCGACCAGGCCAGGGCGTGAGCCCTGATCTCGATGTCGAGCCGGCGCCTGACCTCGGGTTTGAGGAGCTTGGAATCGCGTAGGCCGAATGGCTTCCAATCGGGCGGAAGAATGACCGCCGCTGCTGCGACTGGACCGGCGAGGCAACCTCGACCGACCTCGTCGATTCCGGCAACGTGCCGGTAGCCTCGAGACCACAAGACACGTTCCTCGGCGAAGTCTGGGTCCAAACGGGGGTGGTGCCAGACGGCAACTTCGATTCGACCGCCAAGCGAGCCGGGCGCAAGAACAGTGGGACCCCGCCGCGCCCCTGAGGGCGACCGAACGGGGTCCTCGACCGAACCGATTGAGCGACGGGCACCTGGCATGTCGCTCCGGATTCCTAGCTGTTGGTTCGGCGCTCACGCAGCGTGGCGGCCTTGCCAACGCGCTTGCGCAGGAAGTAGAGCTGAGCGCGGCGAGCCTGGCCGTGGCGCACGACCTCAATCTTGTCGATGCGCGGGCTATTGATCTTGAAGGTGCGCTCCACGCCCACACCGCTGGCGATGCGGCGGACCGTGATCGACTTCTGGATCCCACCGGCGCGCATACGCATGACGGTGCCCTCGAAGACCTGGATGCGCTCGCGGGTGCCTTCGACGACCCGGGCCGAAACGCGCACGGTGTCGCCCGGGCTGAGTTCCGGAATGTCGGTCCGGATCTGTTCCTGGGTGATCTCTTCGAGCACGTTCACAATCGATCCCTACTTCTTGCGGCGGCGCGACAGCGCTGCGATGGCTACGTGGCCCGCAGCCCGGCTGCGACGAAGGTACAGCGGAAGAGGCCGCCTGGGCGACCGACGGCGAAGAATAGCACAACCGCGCTTATTGGCGGCATCGGGTATGGCGGCTCAAGTTGGCGGCATCGCCGCCGACTGGCAGTTGCGGAACAGCGGACATGCGGCCAGTCGCAGCTCCCAACGTCATATTATCTGCCAACGGCGCTTGCACCCGGCCATGCACCGTCCGACGGCGAACTGCCGGAGTGAAGCGCAGACGCACGATTCAGAGCGCGAAGACAGCCACTCTGGCGCCGTCCTGAGGTCCAGCGGCGACCATGACGGCCTGCGGTCCTGGTCTCGCGCTACAGGAGTTTGCAGTTGCCTGGTTACCCGCCTTCGCCCTTCCACGCGGTCGCCGCGCCCCCGGCCGCTTCGCTCGAATCTGGCTGCGCCGCTTCTGCGGCGGCAGCGTCCTCCTCGTCGAGGACTTGCGCCAGCAGCTTGGCCTCCTCGCGCGTCGTCGGCCGATGCTCGAGAAGCTCCGGTCGACGCCGCCGCGTCCGCCGCAACGATTCCTTGAGACGCCACCTGCGGACCTCCTCATGGTGTCCGCTCGTCAGCACCGCCGGAACCGCCATCTCTGCGAAGACCGGCGGGCGCGTGTACTGGGGGTACTCGAGCAGGCCCTCTGCGAACGATTCCTCGGCCGTGGACTCGGCGTCTATGGCCCCCGGCAAGAGCCGCAGGATTGTGTCGACGACGACCAGCGCCGGTATCTCGCCGCCGGAGAGGACGTAGTCTCCGATGGACAGCTCCAGGTCGATCATCGACCGTACGCGCTCATCGACGCCTTCGTAGCGAGGGCAGAGGATAATCAGGTGCCCACGCCTCGCCAGAGAGTGGGCACGGGCTTGCCCGAACACCTCTCCGCCCGGGTCGGGCAGGATGACGGTGCTGTCGGGGCGCTTGAGTACGCCAAGAGCAGCTGCCACCGGCTCGGGCCGCAGCACCATACCGGCACCCCCGCCGTAGGTATAGTCGTCGACCGTCTTGTGGCGGCCAAGGCCCCACTGGCGCAGGTCGTGGACCCGAATCGTCGCCAGACCGCGTGACTGCACGCGACCCGGGATGCTCTCCGCGAGCGGCCCGGACAACATGCCCGGGAACAACGTCAAGATCTCGATCTCGAGGCGTAAGTGAGAACCTGAGCCGGGGGGCGGACTGTCTCCCTCGCCCGCCCAATCTCTCGGATCGCGGCCTTCGCTCATATGCGGTCGCCGGGCTCGCCTTCGGCTGTCGGTCCCTCGACCTCGACGGGGACATCAACCTCGCTGGGTACCTCGGGCTCACCGGGAGCCTGCGCCTCGCGGGCTGCCTCATCGCCACGCAGCCCCAGCGCATCGCCATCGACCACGATCTCGCCTCGAGCTGGAGCGAAGATGCGCACGACAGATCGGACCAGCGGGATGTCCAGCTCGCCGGCAGCGCCGTGGACGATGACGACTTCAGCGCCACCGGCGCGGTAAATGTCGACGACCTTGCCCAGCGTCGTGCCGTCCACGTCGTTCACCGACGCGCCGACGACCTCGTGCCAGTAGAATTCGCCGCGCGGCAATTCCTCGCCGGGGGCCACGATTGCCTCGAGATAGACGTCACGAAGCGCCTCGGCTGCAGTCCGGTCCCGTACCTCGGCGAAGCGCAGGCGCCACCCGATCGCGTCGGCATCGGCCTGCACGACCGTCAACTGGTCGTCTCCGCCCTCCTTGAAGAGGGCGCGACCCACGACGAAACGCTCTTCGGGCCGGTCGGTAAGTGACTCGACACGGACGGTGCCACGCAGCCCATGGAAGCCACGGACCTGGCCGACCACGAGCCGCTCTCCGGCGGTCACGGCCGAAGACTCAGCCGATTTCCAGGGAGACGGATTCGCCTTCGCGCGCGGACATGACCTTGAGCAGCGTTCGGAGCGCCTTGGCGACGCTGCCGTTCCGGCCGATCACTTTGCCCATGTCCTCTTCGGCGACGTGGAGCTCGATAACCGTGCCGTCCGGGCCCGTTGTGACCTCGACGACGACTGCATCGGGATCATCGACCAGGTTGCGGGCGACGTACTCGACTAGATCCTTGGCTGCCATTGGCCTCCTCTTTTGTTTTGTTCGAGCTGCGCCTGACACATCGCGTGCGCGGGACTACTTGGCCGCGGGTGGGGCCTTGCGCGCGACTCTCGGCAGGACGCCTGCGTTCTGCAGGAGCCTTGAAACCGTGTCGGACGGCAGAGCGCCCTGTGCGAGCCACTTCTTCACCTTTTCGGTGTCGACGGCGAACTCAACAGGGTCGGTCCTCGGGTTGTAGTGGCCGAGCGTTTCGATGGCGCGACTGTCTCGGGCACTGCGGCCATCCATGACGACAACTCGATATGACGGCTGCTTGGTGGCCCCGACGCGGCTGAGGCGAATTCGAACTGCCATGTGCGAGCTTGCTCCTCCAGAAGTTGTACGGCCTTATGCTCGGCCAGCTATTTGGCCGTGACGACGAGCCGCAGAATAACCGCATTGCCGTCGACGACGCTGTATCCAACGCCACCGATATGATCGAAATAGGGCTTGTAGTCCAAAGTCCACCGCGACGGCGACGCTGCAAAAACGGCCTGGCCGACCGCATCCTCCAGCGCGGGAATGTCGACGTAGAACGACGCCAGATTGCTCAAGCCAGCGGCGGCCATGACCGTCGAGTAATCCGGCTGCGACGCAAGCGAGGTCGAAGTCGATGTGTCGATGACCGCCTTGACGAACGCGTCGGTGTAGCCGGCCACTATGAGGTTACCTCTTGCGGCCACCGCGATCGTGACCGGAATCCCTCGCGTGCCGCCGGGGATGCTGATGAGAGTGATGTCGACGCCCTTGTACGTCTCTCGACGGCTGGAGATGTTGAGGCTGCCGCCAGTGAGCGCGGCGAGGTTGGTCAGCAGCGCCACCTTGGCGCTGGCCGTTGAGGCATCGGCGGCCTGGGCGACGAGACCGCCGCCGTAGGTCGAACCGTCCTTGGTCACGACGGCGACGCCGTCACCCAGCCAGTCGATGCCACCGAACCGCGCAAGCGCGTCCTGGACGCTCTGGATTGTGGTCGCCGAGCCGGCGGGAGCTTTGGCCCGCAGGGCCGACAGCTCGTCGGAGACCAGCTTGCCGATCGAATGGACCTCGAGGACCCCTACAGTGCTGGCTGGCAGCGCCGAGGCGAGAGCGCTTGTGTGATTGCCGATGCCCGTCGATGCCGTACTCGGCATGACCACGTCCACGACCATATCGCTCGACTCGGCCCGGATCGAGCCAGCAATCCAGGCCGGAGCTTCCTGTGGGGACACGCCGAGGGTCGCCAGCGGCGAAGCGCCGGCACCTAGGATTGCCTGCGCAATTCCGTTGTAGCTGTCCAGCTCGTAGCCGACGACCGCCCTGGGATCAAGGTAGAAGCGGGCCAGGCTGTCGCCCGAGAGCGAGTTCATCGCCGCCTGGTAGTTGGCGTTGTCGGCAAGCGACCCGTTCGTCTTGCTGTCGAGGGCCGCCTTGACTGCATCGATCGTCCCGAGCAGAAGATCCTGGTCCGTGAAGGCGTACGCGCCGGCATCGGTGCCGGATCCGGTTGTATAGAGCGTCGTCCCGGCGTAGGACTGGGAAGCCGCCGTGATGTCGATTCGGGCGAGCTCGGACGTGACCCAGCTCTCGGCCGCGGCACGATCCTGGAGGGCAAATATGGCGACGGCGCTGGGCGGCCGGAACGTCGAAGTGTCGGCCGTGCCAAGGTCGGTAACTGCGACCGAGACCTCGCCCTCCATCCACGGCTTGAACGCCGAAGAGTAGGTGAGGTCCGGAGAAACCGCGCTCGTGAGCTGGTTCAGAAGCTCGTCCAGAGCGTTGTCGAACTGGGCTCGATCCTCGAACCCAGGGAAGTGGCTCATGAAGTCGGCCAGGTTGGCGTGCTGGTCACCGGGCAGGTCGGTTCGAACCTCGAGAAATGCGAGCGAGTTCTTCGGGGCGATTGTCGCGGTTAGCGACTTGACGCCAGAGGCACCGGAAAGCACGAACGCACCGGCCGCCGTGGCCACGACAACACAGAGGACGACCGCCGCCGCGATGCCCCAGCGCAGCCGGCGCGAGCGTGGCGAAACCGATATTGCATCGACGCCGGCAGCCCACGTCTCGCCCATCGTCACGAGGGTCGCCTGCGGCCCGGATGCCGTCGGGAGCTGGCCTTGGCCGGGTCCGGGGTTCAGGTTCTGATCCATATCGGGCACCTCCCCTACCCGAACATGCCGGGGACTCGCCGCCCGAGTCGACCCCCGGTCATTTGCTTCATCATCTTGTGCATGGCGCCGAACTGCTTGATCAGCTGGTTGACGTCCTGCAGGCGCGTGCCCGATCCAAGGGCGATGCGGCGGCGCCTGGCTCCATTGAGGATGTTCGGGTCGCGCCTCTCGTCCAGGGTCATCGACCGAATGATGGCTTCGACCCGCTTGAGGTCGCCCCGATCGACCGAGTCCTGGGCTTGCTTGGCCAGGCCGCCCATGCCCGGGATCATCTCCAGCATCTGACCCATCGGACCCATTTTTCCGACCTGCTCCATCTGCTCGAGCATGTCCTCGAGAGTGAAGCTGTTCTTCTTCAGCTTCTCGGCAATCCTCGCCGCCTGCTTCTCGTCGTAATGCTCCCGGGCTCGCTCGATGAGTGTCAGCACGTCGCCCATGCCGAGGATGCGGCCGGCGAGCCGGTCTGGGTGGAACGGCTCAAGGGCGTCCGTCTTTTCGCCGGTGCCGAGGAACTTGACTGGCAGACCGGTCACGGCGCTGATCGAGAGCGCGGCGCCGCCGCGGGCATCGCCGTCGATCTTGGTCAGGACGAGCCCGGTGACTGGCACTGCCGCGTGGAAGGCCTCGGCCACGGCCACGGCCTCCTGGCCGGTCATGGCATCCACCACCAGAAGTGTTTCCGACGCCTTGACCGCCGCAGCCAGATCTGCGATCTCCTTCATCAGGGGCACGTCGACGGTCAGGCGGCCCGCTGTGTCCAGGATTACCGTGTCGCGGACCTGCTTGCGAGCAGCATCGAGCCCACCCCTGGCGATGCCCAGGACCTCCGTGCCGACAGGGGCTCGGTACACCGGCAGGTCGAGCGACTTGCCGAGGGTCTCGAGCTGATCGGCGGCCGCGGGCCGGTACGGGTCCGCGGCGACCAGCAGCGGTCGGCGGCCTTGCTTGTGCAGATGGCGGGCAAGCTTGGCGGCGGTTGTCGTCTTGCCTGAGCCCTGGAGTCCGACAAGGACCACGACGGCGGGATTGCCGGTCAGCCGGAAGGATAGGTCGCCGGCCGAGAGCAGTGCCACAAGCTCCTCGTCCACGATCTTCACGATCTGCTGGCCGGCGCTCAGGCTCTCGAGGATCTCGACGCCCGTAGCCCGTTCGCGCACGCGCCCGACGAAGTCCTTGACGACTTTGAAGTTGACGTCGGCCTCAAGGAGCGCCAGCCGTACTTCGCGCATGGCGACGTCGACGTCCGCGGCGCTCACCCGACCGTGACCGGTCAGGGCACCGAGCGTCTTGCGCAGACGGTCGCTCAGAGCATCGAACACGGGTGGCTTGGACTCCTGATCCGTCCCGTCGCCCCGACGGGCGGGACGGCGTTGGGCCGCGGATTCTGGCAGCACCGAGGCGGGCGGAGTGTACCTCATCGAGCGGCGCGGGGACAGTTGACATTGGCGCGCGGCGCCGCTGCCGAATCCAACACGGTCCCAGCGGCCCGCGAGGGGCTCCGGCGCCCGAATCCGTCGCGCCGCAGACTGCTGCCCGCAAACCGCCGGCGGGAAGGGCCCCAGGAGGGCGGGCCGCAGGCAGGGAAACGGAGCGGCGCCGCGCTTATGGTCCGCGCTGTCGAAGAAGATCTCTAGGCGAAGAGCGCATCGACGAACGATTCGGGGTCGAAGGGCAGCAGGTCGCCGAGCTTCTCCCCCACCCCGACAAACCGGACAGGGAGGTGGAGAGTGTCCTCGATGGCGAAGACGATCCCGCCCTTGGCCGTCGAGTCGAGCTTGGTCAGGACGATGCCGGTAAGGCCCACGGTCTCGTGGAACACCTTCGCTTGCGAGAGGCCGTTCTGGCCGGTCGTAGCATCCAGAACGAACAGAACCTCGGGCCGCGCTCCGGCCAGGCGCTTATCGATGACCCGGCGCATCTTCGCCAGCTCGTCCATGAGATTCGACTTCGTGTGGAGGCGCCCGGCCGTGTCGGCAATCACGACATCCGCGCGTCGGGCGATCGCCGCATCAAGGGCGTCGTAGATCACGGCGGCAGGATCGGCGCCCGGGGCGTGAGCCACGAACTGACTGCCTGTGCGATCGGCCCAGATGCGGAGCTGACCGATGGCCGCGGCCCGGAAGGTGTCGGCTGCGGCGAGCAGGACGGAGTTGCCCTCCGCCCGATAGAGATGGGCGAGCTTGCCAATGGTGGTCGTCTTGCCGGTGCCGTTGACGCCGACCATCAGGATCACCGCCGGCTGGCCCGGTTCGGCCGGCCTGGGTCGCCAGCCATGCTCGCCCGGCAGCAAGCGTGCCGTCAACTCCGCCCGAACGGCGGCCTCGGCCGACGGTGCATCCTTGCGGGCGCGGGCCCGCTCGACGATCTCCATCGCCAGGCCGCCGCCCACGTCGCCGGAGATCAGAAGCTCTTCAACTGCCTCCCAATCGGCATCCGACGGCCCGCTTCGAAGGATTCCTCGAAGGCGCGAGATGAACCCGCCGCGGCTCCGGGCGAGCCCGGTCGCGAGGTCTCCCGGCGTATCGTCATCGGGCCGCATCAATTGATCGGCAGCGTCGGGCTCGACACGGCTCGAGTCGGCGCTCCCGGCTACCGCGAGGTCGGCCGACCCAGGGGGCTCGGCGGCTGCGATTGATTCGGCCGACTCGGTCGAATCCACCGGTTCGGTCGACGGCTTCGGCTCATCCTTGGGTTTGCGTCGCAGGAACAGTGGAAACCTCCAGATCACCCAGCCGAAGCCGCTGCTTTGTTCCTCGTCGCCTGGTCGGCGATTTCGCGAGCCTCTTCCAGCCGCAGGCTGATCACGCGGCTGACGGCATCGTCTCCGACCGTGACGCCGTAGAGCGCGTCGGCGCTTTCGATGGTGCCGCGATTGTGAGTGATAACGATGAACTGCGTCTGATCGGCCAACCCCCGCAGAGCATCTGCGAATCGACCCACGTTGGCCTCGTCCAGGGCCGCGTCGACCTCGTCGAGGACGCAGAACGGAACCGGGTGGACTTCGAGCATCGCGAAGAGCAGAGCCACGGCCGTCAGCGCGCGCTCGCCGCCCGAGAGCATGCTCAACGGCTGGGCCTTCTTGCCGGGCGGACGGGCCACGATCTCGATGCCGGTGGCGGCGAGATCCTCTGGTTCGGTCAGGCTAAGCCGAGCGAAACCGCCCCCGAAGAGCTGGCGAAAGCGGCCATCAAAGGCCGTCTCGAGAGCTTTGAAGGTCGACCGGAATTGGGTCGCGATCATCACATTGAGCTGCTCGATCAGGGCACGCGTCTTAGAGATGGCCTCGGTGAGATCCGAGCGCTGTGCTTCCAGGCCGTCCAGCCGCGTCTTGATGTCCGCATACTCCTCCGCCGCGAAGGGATTGGGTGCCCCCAACTCGTGGAAGCGGCGCCGAAGAGCGCCCAGCTTTGCGGCTCCGGGCGGTTCGACAATCGGCGATCTGGCCCACCGCGTCGTGGCGTTTGCGAGCAGCCTCTCGAGGGTTGCGGCCGAAGAGGGATCTGAGTCGGCGTCCCCCGGGCGATCCGCCGCATCCACGCCTCCTTCGCGTTCGACCGTCAGGAGCGCCTTGAAGGTCTCGTGTCCGTCCCCGCGGCCGCTCTCGTCGAGCAGCAATCGAACGCCCAGATCACCGAGGCCAGCCAGCTCGACCAGCACCTGCTCGCGTATCGCGTCGAGGGCCAGCCGAGATTCCATTTCCGCCACTTCTGCCGTTCGAACTCGCTCCTGGCACGCCCGAAGCCGATCGCGGGAATGCACTGCGGCAGCTTCAAACTGCGTCAGCCTCGCGCGCCCAGCCGCAGCGGCAATATGCAGCTCGTCGAGCTCGGCCCGGAGCGCGGCATCGCGAATACCGGCAGCTGCCAGCTCCTCGCCCAGGCTCTCCCGTTCGGCCTCGATCAGCTGCTCTCGCTTTGCCAGGTCGGCCCTCTCACGCTCCAGGCCGGCTATCCGTTCCTGATCCAGACTTGCAGCGGCCGAGGCCCGGGCACGACGAACTTCCGCATCATGGCGGACTGCTTCAAGCGAGGCCTCTTCCGCCGCCAGCTGGTCACGACGAATGCGCAGGGACGCTGCCCGGAATTCCCACTCCCTCAGCGCGCTTGCTCGCTCGTCGTCCGGGCCGGCGGTCGCGGCGACGGCGTCCTTCGTCTCTGCGCCCTCCGCGACCGCCGCGGCTACTACCGTGGACTGCCGAACGGATTCCATCAGCCGGTCGCGATCCGCTTCCAGACGCGCGGCCTGCGCAGACCGCCAGGCGGCCTCGCGAGCGATCGTCTCCAAAACCCGGGCGGCCTGCCGCTCCGCCTCTTCAGCCTCGCGACGAGCGGCCCCGGTCCGTCGCTCAGCCTCACGAACGCCGTCCCGCGCGAGGCGTGCTGCCGCGGCGGCCTCGTTCGCAGCAGCAGCTTCCGCACCGGCGATACCCGATTCCACCTCAAGGCGCGCAACTTCCTCGGCCAAACGCTCGACCTCGGCCCGCCGCTCCAGAAGCGACTCGTCACGGCCCAACTCGACGACCCCAAACGAAGTCACCGCCGCTCCACTGAGCGTGACCGCAAGCCATCCAGCGGGCAGCTTTGGTTGAATCGTCAGGGCAGCACTCAAATCCGGCACCCACACCGAACGGGCCAGCAGGCGGCCCGCGGCACCGACTGGATCCACACGGATCACTTCGGCCAGCCGCCCGCCGCCGCAGCCCGCAGCGGCCTCTGCCACCGCCTCGGCCTCGGCGTCCCGGTCGCGCCAGGCGGCCCCACGCCGAACCTCCCGGACTTCGGCACCCTCGAGGACCAGTACACCGCGCTGTCCGTCCAGCCCCAACGCGGCTTCTCGCCCGATCACGTAGCCTCGCATGGCCTCTCCGAGTGCCGCTTGGACAGCCACCCGAAAGCCGGCCTCCACTTCGAGCCCATCGGACAGCGGCCGCCCGCCGGCGCGGCGCGCCGCCCGCGAAATACCGCGGGTCGCCTCCTCGGCGAGTCGCGCCTGCAAGCCTTCGAGTCGACCGCCAAGCCCTGCCAGACGGCTGGCCAACGCCGACGCCTTTTCGGCTGCCGCCTGGCGCGCGCCTTCCCGGCGATCGAGCTCGGCGCGCGCCGCCTCTCGTGACGCTACGGACGTCCTCTCGTCGTCGATTGCCTTCGACAGGGCGGCGCGAGGGATCCGGCACGCCGTCTCCGCGGCTTCAAGCCGGCGCGCAACGTCGTCGGCCGCGGCTCGTTCGTCGGCGGCCCCCCGCTCGGCATCGGCCAGCCGCCGCCTCGCGGTTTCCAGCTCAGCCGCTCGCGCTGCCTCGACCAGCCGCAGCGCGGCCGGCGCCTCTCCCTGGGCCTGCTGGGCGGCGCGCATCGAGCTCAACTGCTCGAGCGCCTCCGCCAGCGCTCGCTCTCCTTCGACCACGGCAGCGGCAAGCGCCAGGTCGCGGGCGGGAACGGGCGAGGCCTGCTCGCGCCGTTGTACGACCAGATTCGCCTCTGCCGCCACGAGGTCCCGCTCCAGGCGCTCGCGCTCGCGGCCCGCCCCGGCCACGTCGCTCGCGGCTCGGGCATCACGGAGCTGCAGTTCGGTCAGCAGCCCCCGCGCGGCTTCGTGAGCAGCCCGACGGTCAGCCTCAAACTCGGATCCGAGTGCGAGCACGCGCGCAACAGCCGCAGCCGCTTCCTCGCCCTCGCGCAACTCCGCCATGGCCGCTGCGATCTGGGCGCGTCCGGTGGCAAGCTGCCCCGCTGCGTCGCGCGCCCGGCCGGCAACCTCAGACCAGCGCGAGCGAGCCAGCGCAATGACGGCCCGTCCGTATTCGCGACCCGCGGTCTGGCGCGATGCTTGCTGTTCGGCCTGAGAGGCCAACCGCCGGGCTTGGGGCCGCAGCTCCGCCAGTAAGTCCTCAATACGAGCAAGATTGGCTTCGGCCTCGGCCAGCTGATCCTCAGCCTTGGCCTTGCGTCGTTCGTGGCGTCGCACGCCTGCCACTTCCTCGAAAAGCGGCCGGCGCTCCTCGGGCCGCAAAGCCAGAGCCTGATCGACCGTACCCTGGCCGATGAAGAGGAATGCGTTGTCGGCGAGATGAGCCGAATCGAGCAGGTCAACCAGATCCTTGAGGCGGACACGCTGTCGGTTCAATAGGTAGTCGTTCTCGCCGGAGCGGAAGAGTCGGCGGCCGAGCTCGACCGTTTCGTAGTCGATCGGCAGGAGCCGGTCGGAGTTGCCGAAGACCAGAGTGACGTCGGCCATGCCGAGGGCAGACCGCTTCTCGGAGCCGGCGAAGATGACGTCCTCCGACTTGCGCAGTCGAAGCGCCCGACCCTGCTCCCCGAGCGCCCAGCGAAGTGCGTCGGCAAGATTGCTTTTGCCCGCTCCATTCGGTCCAACCACGGCGCTGATGCCCGGGCCGAACTCGACCATCGTTCGTTCGCGGAACGACTTGAACCCGTGCAGGTGCAGCGCCAGAAGGCGCGCAGGCGCCGTCATCGGGCGCTAGCCCCGGTCCGGCCATGGCCCACCGAAGGTCCGCGTTCCCGGCAGAGGGTCGAAGTCACGGCCACTCGCCTTCATCGGCCGGGCGTCTGTCTGACGAAAGTGGGTTATCGGGCGCGGCCTCGCCATCGAGGACCCTAGCCTCCGGAGCCAGGTTGAGCGTCTCAAGATCGAACTCGGTCCAGGACTCGCCGCCGGCGTCGGGCACTGTCTCAGGGCCGTCCCAGTCCTCCGGGTTGTCGTCGACATCGGTGCCGAGGAACTCGGCCAGCTCCGAGGCATTGAGAGAACCGTCGGCGGTGGCCCCGGACGCCGCCCGCAGAGCCTCGATCGCGTGGGCCGCAGCCGCGGTCTCGGCCACGCGGCGCGAGTGACCTTCGCCGACGCCAATCACCCGCCCACCGATCGCCACTTCAATCCGAAACAGCTTGTCATGGTCTGGACCGACAGCCTCGATCAGGCGGTATTGCGGCCTCTCGCCCGAGAGGCGCTGGGTATACTCCTGGAGTCGACTCTTGGGGCTCTTCAGAGCACCGATCGGACGATCGCTCGCCAACTCGGTCGCGGCTGTCGCAGTCACGAAACCGCTGGCCGCTTCATACCCGAGATCGAGATAGACGGCGCCGACAACCGACTCGAAAGCCGAGGCGAGCAAGGCCGGCCGACGACGGCCGCCACGCTGAGCCTCGCCCTCACCGAGCAGCAGATACGTTCCGAGCCCCAGCCGATTGGCCAGGCGGGCCAGTCCGGTGGCGCTCACGATCGACGCTCGCCGGGCGGAGAGAACGCCCTCGTTCTCGTCGGGGTAGCGACCGTACAGCGCGTCCGCTATCGCCAGGCCTACGACCGCGTCGCCCAGGAATTCGAGGCGCTCGTTGTGACCGGCAGCCAGGTCCCGATGCTCGTACAAATAGCTGCTGTGGATCAGCGCCTGCTGCAGCAGATCGAGGTCACGGAACGGGAGCCCCAGCCGCTCGGCAAGAGCGGCCGCGGGGCGCATCAGTCGAGTTGCGAACTAGGCCGCGTGTTCATCGATGTAGTCGACGGCGTCCTGCACGGTCCGGATCTTCTCAGCATCCTCGTCGGAGATCTCCGTGCCGAACTCTTCCTCGAGGCTCATGATCAGCTCGACGAGGTCCAGCGAATCGGCGTTCAGATCGTCAACGAACGAGGCTTCGGGCTTGACCTCATCCTCGTCGACGCCGAGCTGCTCGACGACGATCTTCTTGAGTCGCTCGTAGGTAGTGGCCACTGACGCCCTCCTCGGGGTTCCTTGGCTTGCGATTGACGGCTGCCGCGACCCTGGGTCCGGGGCGCGGTGCGCACCGGCTTCAGAGTCGCGAGCAATTCTCCCGAGTACACCGTTGACCAGACGCCGGGCAGGTTCGCCGCTGTATGTGCGAGCCAGCTCGACCCATTCGGCCATCGCCACCCGGGACGGCGTGCCGGAGTGTAGCACCTCGCCGATGCCGCTACGCAGCAGACTCCGGTCCATGCGGGCGAGCTGGACGACGGGGTATTGCGGGGCCAGCCTCTCGATGTCGGCGTCGATTTGCTCACGGTCTTCAATGACGGCAGAGACGAGCCCGCGGGCGAAGTCCGACGTCGCTGCATCGGCCCCGCTTTCGGCCAGATGTCGCTCCAGGACCGCGGCCGCGGTCCGCTGGCCGAACTCAGCCTCGAACAGCGCTGCGAGCGCCAGGCGACGGCCGAGACGGTGAGAGCTGACCTCATCCGAATTGCCGCGGCCGCGGCGTGCGCCCGATCCCGCGTAGCTCGCGGCTGGGGTCACTTGCCCCAGCCCCCCACCCCATCGACGACGACTGTGACCTCGCCCAGTTCGAGGCCGAGCAACCGCTCCACGGTGGCAGCGACGGCCTGCCGGATCTGAGCCGCGATCGGCTGGATGGCGTGACCGGGCCGGGCAACCACCCAGACGCGTACCGAAACCCGGCCATCGCCGACCTGGGCCCGCACGGGCGAGCCGGCGAGCCAGGCCAGCGGCCCGCCGTGGCTGACCTTGAGCACGCCCGGAACTTCGAGCGCGGCAAGCCGCACCATCTCGACGATGACGGAGTGGCTTACGGTGAGCGGGTCGGGCTTCCGACCTGAGGCCGACTGCGCGGCCGGCGAGATGTTCATCGGATCACTGCGCCTTCTGCTCGGTGTGACGAGGCCGGCCGCGGAACGCGTCGGCGATGAGATCGGGAATGTGGGCACGGGCCGCCCCCGCACCGGCCTCTACCGCGAACTCGATCATGCGCCGCTCCGCCGAACCGTGTGTGATCAGCACCATGCCGTTGACTCCAAGCAGCGGCGAGGCACCCATCTTTTCGTAGTCGAAGAGCCTGCGGATGCGGCCGATCGCCGGGCGCATTAAGACGTAGGCGAGCTTGCCGCGCATGCCTCGCTCGAACTCCTTGCGCCACAGGTTGAAGATGAACCCCGCCAGCCCCTCGAAGAACTTCATCGTCACGTTGCCGACCACGGCATCGCAGACGACGACGTCGGCCATGTGCTTGACGAGGTCGCGACCCTCGACGTTGCCGATGAAGTTGAGGCTGCCATCCTGGTCGAGCATCTGAGTTGCCTGCTGGATGGCCTGGTCGCCCTTGCCCTTCTCCTCCCCTATCGAGAGCAACGCGATTCGCGGTTTGTCGACGCCCAGAACCCGCTCCGCGTACAGCGAGCCCATGTGGGCGAACTGGTACAGGTTGTTTCCGCTCGAGTCCATGTTCGCGCCAATATCGAGCAGGACGAACGGGCCCGTCTCGGTGACCATCTGGACCGCCAGGGCCGGTCGATCCACGCCTGGAAGTCGGCCGAGCTTGACGACGGCCGCGGCCATTCCGGCGCCGCTATGCCCGGCAGTCACGAGCACGTCGGCCCGACCTTGATTGATCAGGTCCATCGCGACCATGATCGACGAATCCTTCTTGGCCTTGAGGGCCAGCGCAGGCGACTCGTCCATTTCAACGACCTGGCTTGCCGCCACGATCTCGACATTCGGGGGGATGGGTTCGCCGGCGACCCCCCTGATCCGCTCGGGGATGCCGACGAGCAGCACCGTGTCGGACGGATGGGCGCGTGCCCAGGACAGCGTGCCGGCGACCACTTCCAGAGGAGCGTGATCGCCGCCCATCGCATCGACGGCAACTCGGACAGAGCCCTCACTGACCGTCCGAACCGTCGTAAGGTCCACGGTTTCAGGCCGTCTGCTGTGGCTTTTCCTGCTTGATCTCGACCGTGGGCCGGCCGGCGTAGTAGCCGCAAACCGGGCAGGCGTGATGAACCTGCTTGGGCTGGTGGCAGTGTGGGCACGGCTCCAGGTGCGGGACCGTCATCGCGTGGTGGGCGCGACGATCACCCTGTCGGGCGTGTGAGACTTTCCTCTTGGGAACACCCATTGAAGTGGTTACTCCTTTCGCTCCGGCGCGGGCCCAGATGCTCAGCCGGGAAGGCGCCGGGGCGCGGTTATCCGATCCGTGACCGGGTAGGTCGAATCATACCCTGCACCATGGGGCCGAGCCGGGAGTTTAGCGGTTCCCCGGCTCTCTGTCACCGCGCAGACCTATGTCCTCGGCTACCGCCTCGACGTCGGGCGATCAGTCGGCACCGGGCTCGTCCGCGAAACCGCGCAGGATCTCCAGGCGAGGGTCTATCTCCACGTCGGGGTGGTCGTGCCGACCGCTGGCCAGTTCCCCGCCGCAGACGATGCAAAGACCGGGGCAATCATCCCGACACAGCGCAGCGATCGGTTCAGCCAGTACGATCGCGTCACGAACCTCGCCCTCGAGGTCCAGCTCGTGGTGGTCGGTGAGGCGCAGCGCGTCGGGCTCGTTGGTAGTCTCGACCGGTAGACCGCTGCTGAAGTCGATGCTCGGCAGGGCCTCCTCGTCGAGCTCGATCTCGACCGGCAGTTCGATCTCTCGCAGACACCGACTGCAGGTCTGCTCGATTGCGGTGTGAAGCCGGCCGTGCAGCAAAAGGCCTCGGTTGGTCCGGGTGAGCCGAAGATCGCCCTCGACGCCGATGCTCTGTCTCAGGTCCGGCCCAAGGTCGAGCGGCGGGCCGGAGACGGACACGGTCCGAATCGACCCGGCGGGTTGGGCCAGGAGTCCCGTGACGTTGAACGTGAGTGCTTCAGCCGCTGACAGGTTGCCCTGCGTCCGATTCGGGGTATTCATCGAGGTCTTCATGGCCGTCGTTTTCCATGACCGCCACCTCAGCCACGGAAGCGGCAGCAGCAGCCGATGAGCGCCGGTCGTCCAGCAACTCAAGGCCGTGCTTGATGGTCTTGAGAGTCCGCGCCACCTCAGCCTCGAGCCCCGCCAGAACTTCGGATGCGTAGTCATCGGCACCGCGTCGGATTTCGTCGCCCTCGAGCTGTGCCTGGCGCACGATCTCATGGCTGAGCTCATCGGCCTGGCGAGTCAGCTCTCGCTCCTCGATGAGATACGTGGCCTGTTCCTGAGCCCGGGCCAGAATCTGCTCGGCCTCCTCGCGAGCCTGCTCCAACAGCCGCTCAACCTCGTTGGTGACGCGGCGGGCGGACTTCACCTCTTCAGGGATGGTCACCCGCAGCTGGTCGATCCACTCGAGGGCCTCAGCCCGATCGATGATCACGTTGTTGCTGAACGGGAACTTCCTGCCGTTCGCCACGAGCGCCTCCAGGCGCTCGACGAGCACGATGATGTCTATCGGTCGGGCCCTCCATGGGCAGATAGCAAGGGCTGCCGGTCGGGCTCGATTATAGACCTCGGCTCCGCCCCGCCAGGTGCCTCACAACGGACGGTGGCACCATCTGAGTCACATCGCCGCCAAAGGCTGCGATCTCCTTGACCAAACTCGAGCTCAGATAACTGTGCTCCAGTGCCGTCATAAAGAATACGGTGTCGATCTCGGGAGCGAGCTTTCGATTCGTGTGGGCCATCTGCAGCTCCGACTCGAAATCTGAGATGGCACGCAGTCCTCGAACGATGAAGGTCGCCTTCCGGCGGCGACAGAAGTCGACCGTCAGGCCGTCGAACGACTCGACCTCGATGCGGGTCGCCACGTCGGGTAGACAAAACTCATCGACCGCCTCGCGGATGACCTTGAGGCGGTCATCGGTCGGGAAGATGGGCGCCGCCTTGTGAGGATTGCCGAGGACGGCGAGTGCGATGCGGTCGAACACTGCCGAGGCCCGAGATACGACATCGAGATGGCCGTAGGTAATCGGGTCGAAAGAGCCAGCGTAGACGGCTATCTTCACCTGGTTGCCTCCTCAGGCTCGCCGTTAGTTCGGCCCGACGTGACTCTGTCGGCCAGCCCGGCGCCCCGGACCAGCCCGCTCGCCGGCCTGTAGAACGTGAGGGTGGTTTCCCCGAAACGACGGGTTCTCACGGATGCTAGCAGCCCGACGACGGCCCGTGGAGGAGTCCGCCAGAAGTGCTTGGCGACAACCCAGACCGCAGGCGTCACCAGAGGCGGGTCGGCGGCCCCCAGGCGGGCGAGCGCGGCGTCCATGAGGCCGGGCTCGGCGTATGGGGGGTCGAGGAGGACGAGGTCGAACGGCCCGTCCGGTGCAGCCCGGCTCTGAAGGTAGGCCAGGACATCGGCGCGGGCAACGTGCCCACGGCCGGCGAGGCGGCTGCCGGCCAGGTTCTCCAGGATCACCCGCGCGGCGATCTCGTCGCGTTCGACAAACGTTGCGCGCGCCGCCCCGCGCGAAAGGGCCTCGATGCCGCCTGCGCCCGAACCCGCGAATAGATCCAGAACGTTTGCGCCGGCGAGATGCGGCTCGAGGATCGCGAACAGCGTCTGCTTTACACGATCCCCCAGTGGCCGCGTGCCGACGCCCGGCGCCCGCAGGTGCGTTCCTCTTGCCGAGCCGGCAATGACTCGGCCGGCATCACTCATCGGGCCGACCGCGGATCTCGGCTGGGACGTCTGCCAGAACCTCGCCCGCCCCCACGCGGGCCAGCCAGCCGTCGCGCAACTCCACCGCAAAGGCTTCGTTGCCGGGCCTCAGGGCCCCGGAGTCGTCCACGAGCAGCTCAGCGATCCGTCGGGCCTGTGCGGCTCTTTCGCGGTCGCCCCTGTCTCGAAGGGACGCGATTCGCAGCGTCGGCAGGCCGCTCTGGTGCAGCCCAAGCAGCTCTCCTTCCCGCCGGAGCTCCAGGTCCAGCTCGGCCAGCTCGAACCCATCCGTATTTGACGCCAGGGCCTCCAACCGGGCTCTGGCCGTGGCGTCGGTCGAATCGGAAACGAGGACGCAGTACGACTGCGCCTCGCCCCGCCCAACTCGACCGCGAAGCTGGTGGAGCTGGGCCAGACCGAAGCGGTCTGCATCGAGGATGACCATGACCGTCGCTTCGGGCACGTCCACGCCAACTTCGAGCACCGTTGTGCCGACCAGCACGTCGAGCTCGCCGCGCCGGAAGAGGTCCATCCTCACGTCGCGCTCGAGTGCCTTCATCTGGCCGTGTACGACGCCGACCCGGGCCGCCGGTTCGGCCGGAAGCCCCATGCGAGCGGTGGCGTCGGCCAGTTGCCGGGGGAGCGCCACGGCCATTTCATCGGCGGAGCGAGCGGCCGTCTCCTCGTCCTCCTCGACCAGCGGCACGACAACAAAGGCTCGGCGACCGGCCCGGACCTCGCGCACGATGAGCGGGTAGGCCCCGCGGGCTGGATCCTCTGCGGCTCCGAGGAGGTCGTCGGTTCGCCTGATGCCGGTCTTGACCGTCAACCGCCCGGCCGGCAGCGCATGCAGGTCGGAAACGTCGAGATCCGCGAGTAGGATCTGACCGAGTGTTCGTGGGATAGGTGTCGCGGTCATGAGCAGCACGTGCGGAGACCGGCCCTTCGCGCCGAGGGCCTCGCGCTGGGCGACCCCGAAGCGATGCTGCTCGTCGACCACCGCCAGGGCGAGGTCGGCGAACTGGACCGATTCCTGAACAAGGGCATGCGTGCCGACGACGATGCGGCCGTCCGTGACGCCGAGCAGGCCGTCCCTGGCCGCAGGTGAGGCCAGCTGCTCCTGTGCCGCGCGCCGCTCGGCCGCCGGTAGCGTGCCTGTGAGCAGGGTAACGCCATGGCCGAGCGGCTCCAGCAGCTTGCGCAGCACGGCAGCGTGCTGACGGGCCAGCAAGTCGGTGGGCGCGAGGAGCGCACCCTGGCGGCCGGCTTCCGCCACGAAAGCGAGAGCCAGAGCCGCAACCGCTGTCTTCCCGGACCCGACGTCCCCCTGAAGAAGTCTCATCATCGGTCGCGGCCGGCCCAGGTCGGCGGCAATCGCGGCAACCGCCGCAGCCTGATCAGCGGTCAGGCGGGCGGCCTCGCCGCCACCAGACCGGGCTCGAATCTGCTCGGTCAGGGCGGCCTCAACGGCGCCGACGGCGCGGCTGACCGTCCCGGGCGGCACGTCCACGGGTTCCCCGAGGGCGAGCCGTCTTCCGTGGTCGCGGGCCACCATGCCGACCTGCAGGGCAAGCAGCTCGTCGAAGCCCAACCGGCTCAGGGCTGCGTCCCTTGCCGCGAACGTCTCCGGGTAGTGCGCGTTCTCGAGGGCCGTGGCGATGGGCATGGGGAGTGGCACAGCGTCCGCGGCGCCAGCCTTCGACGTGCCGGCGAGCGCCTCCCCCACCGCGGCCGACACCTCTGCCGGCAGGTACTCCGGATACGTAGACCCGATGGCGTCGAGAGCCTGCCGGATCGCCCGCCTGAGAGTGGTCGCCGTCAGGCCAGCCGTCAGCCGATAGACCGGTACGATTCGACCCGCGTGCAGAAGCGCAGACCCGTCGTCGGCCTGGAACTCCGCGTTCTCGAATACGGTCGTAAACCCGCGCCGTCGAACCTTGCCGCTGATCACGATCCACGCGCCCTCATGGAGCCTGTGCTCGATGAAGCGGCGCCCGAACCACGTCGCCTCCACCTCGCCCGTGTCGTCTCCCATGTAGGCGGTCGTCCGCTGGACGCGCCGTCGAAAGGTCGACTCGAGGCGAACGGCACGCACCTGCAGGCGGGCGCTCGCGGGCTCGCCGTCGCCGATCCAGGCGAGGTCGCGGGCCGTGCTCAGTTCACGGAGGTCGTCGTAGCGGCGCGGCAGATGGAATAGCAGGTCGCGGACGGTTCGGATTCCGAGGCGCCCGCCGACGCGTCGCAGGACCGTCGCACCGGCAACGCCGCTGGCGCCGATTGGCGTGTCGGGGCCGATCGGCCCGACCGGCCGTCGCGCCGCCACAGCTGTAGCCGGGCGACCGCGTGCGGCGCCACTCCGCGTCGAACTTCCACGCGCTCCGGCGGCGCCGCTTCCGTTCCCCTGGCCACGCCCCCGTGCCGCCGAACCACCGTATCCCCGCGCGGCCACTTTGCTACTCGGCCGCGATCAGATACCGGTAGTGGGGCTGCCCGCCGTGGATTACCTCAACCTCCACTCCAGCGCGCCACGCCCCCAATCGACGGGCCACGGCTTCTGCCTCGGCCAGGTCCGCACCATCGCCATAGTAGAGGGTTATCAACTCGAACCCCGGCTCCAGGGCCTCCAGCGCTGCCAGCACTGCCTTCATTCGATCGTTGCTCGCGGCCAGCAGGCCGTCGTCTGGATCCAGAACGATGGTCTGGCCCTTCTTCACCTTCCTGCCGCCGATCCTGGCATCGCGAACGGCTTCGGTGACCTGCAGGGTCTGCACGGCTCTCCCGGCCAGGGTCATGACCTCCGCATTGGCGGTGGCGTCGCGCTCGGGATCGAGCGCCAGGAGCGCCGCGAAGCCCTCGGCCGCGTTCCGGGTCGGCACCACCCGGACGAGTCGCGTCGTCATCTCTGCCGCCTGCCGCGCCGCCAGGACGACGTTCGGGTTGTTGGGCAGGAGCAATACCTCGTCGGCACGGATCTTCTCCACCGCGTCGAGCAGCTCGCCGGTCGACGGGTTGTTGCTCTGCCCTCCGCGCACGACCGCGGCTACGCCGTAAGAGTCGAAGATCCGGGCCAGTCCATCGCCGGCGGCGACGGCGACCACGGCCAGCGGAATCGTCTCGGCCAGTGGCGGCACCGTGTCCAACCCCTTCGAGCCCGACGAACCATTGGATCCCACGCCGGCGTCGTCGACCTCGACCTCGGCACCGTAGGTATCGAGGTCAACGTGCGGCCGACCTTCATGGCGCACGCCGCGATGGTGCCATTCGATTGGGGTCCCGGCGATCAGGGCAGCCCGCTTCTCACGAACCTCGTGCGACTGGGCGTCCAGATTCTCGACCGTGATTCGGGTCACCGAGCCCATCGACAGCCCGAGGGTGATCACGCTGTCCGGCCGCTCGTTGTGGACATGGACTTTGACCGCCCCCGAGTCCCCGGCGACGAGGACCGACTCGCCGATCTTCTCCAGTTCCTGGCGCAGCCCATCGATATCTATCGGGCCGTCGCGCGACTGCAGCAGGAACATGGTCTCGTAGCCGAATCCCTCGTCTGCGTAAGGGACACGCGTGGAACCTCGCCGCGTCGCCAGGGAGGCCGTCGATTTCGGTTCCGCGGTCCGCGAGGCGAGGTACTGCAACGCGCCCTGCAGGAGCCGGTAGAGACCCTCTCCCCCGGCATCGACGACGCCCGCGTCGCGCAGGACCGGCAGCATTGACGGCGTCTTCAACACGGCTTCGCGAGCGCCATCCACCGCGGCCGTCAGGACGTCTTCAAGGTCGCCGCCGGCCTCCGCCGCCTCCACCGCCACTGCCGCCGACTCGCGAACGACGGTCAGGATCGTGCCCTCGACTGGTTTGACCACGGCCTTGTACGCCGTCGCAGTCCCCTGGGTCAGCGCGTGTGCCAGGTCGGGGCCGGTGAAGCGGTGCTTGCCGCCAAGCCCCTCGGCCATGCCGCGGAAGATCTGGGAGGCGATCACGCCCGAGTTGCCCCGGGCGCCCATCAACGCACCGAAGCTAATGGCCTGGGCCACTCGATCGGCCGTCGGATCGGAAGCAGCCTCGGCCTCAGCCAGGGCCGCTTTGACCGTGGCCAGCATGTTGCTGCCGGTATCGCCATCTGGAACGGGGAAGACGTTGAGCGCGTTGATCTCGTCCACATGAGCGGCGAGGTTGTCGACGGCAGCCCGAAAGGCTGCCAGCAGCCCGGCTCCATCACCGGCTCGGCGCGTCATCTATCGGCTCGAGTGATCATTTGGGCTTGCGTTTTCTCGGCGCCGTCTCCCGCTCGGCCGCGATCGGGCTCTTCGGCTGCTCGTGCACGGGTTCAGCGCGCTCGATCGTCTCCGTCCGCTCAATCTCTGCGGCGCGTTCGACTGCAGCCGGCTGGTATCGCAGCCCATCGACGTGGATGGTCAAGCCGGCTACCTCCGCACCGACATAGTGCCGCAGCGAGTAGCGCACCGCCGAGTCGACCTGCCGGGCGACCTCCGCAACCGGCACGCCGTAGGCAACCGTTATGAACAGGTCGAGATTCAGTCCACCTGCCGTGGTGAGCCTGATCCCGGGTCGGTCCAGACCGACCCACCGCAGCAACCGGCGGGGAAATGAAGGGTCGCTGAACCCGGTCACGCCGTAGCTGCCCTGGACCGCGGCTCGAACGATGTCTACGATGGCCCGGCGGGTGACGATCGATCGGCCCGCCACCGAACGCTCCGGCATGCGCTGATCCAACCTCCGGCCTGACCGACGTAAACGGTGTGCTATCATACCGCCCCGTTCGGCCCCGGTCGGGGCCGCGTATTCCGATCACGCAATCGAGAGGATCTCATGGCTCGTTCCTGCGCCGTCTGCGGGAAGGTCTCCATGGACGGCTTCAACCCGCAGTCGTCCGGAATGAACCGGGTCCGCGCGCATCGCCGCTACCAACCGAACCTTCAGCAGACGACCATCCAGGTCAACGGCCATCCAGTCAAGGCCCTCGTCTGCACCCGCTGCCAGCGGACTCTTTCGCGAGCGGACCGCTAGGGAAGTTGGCCCCGCGGGCCGGTCGAGTGAACTGACTCGGCGTCGGGCTCTGGCTCGGCGCCGTTTTCGTGCCCGTCAGCCCGAGGGTCGGCCGTTTCCGGCTAGATCGCCGGCCGTGGCGTAATCCCCAGCTCATCGCTGTCGAGCCAGATCGTGAACGGCCCCTCGTTGACCAGCTCCACGTCCATCTCCGCGCCGAAGCGACCCTGCCGGACAGGGATGCCGGTCGAGGCCAGGATCTCACAGAAGACTTCGTACAGGCGCTCGCCGACGACCGGCCCAGCCGCACCGATGAAGGACGGGCGACGCCCCCTGCGCGCGTCCGCGTAGAGGGTGAACTGGCTTACTACCAGCGCCGATCCGCCGATTTCGCCGATCGACAGGTTCGGCAAGCCGTCGGCGTCGGCAAAGACGCGCAGCCCGGCGACCTTGGCGGCGAGACCGGCGGCCACGAATTCGTCGTCGCCGGGCGCCACTCCGAGAAGTACCAGCAGGCCCCGGTCTATCGCCCCGACCCGATCGCCGTCGATCCGGACCTCGGCCCTGGACACGCGCTGGAGCAACGCACGCACCGCCGGCTCCTAGCGGCTGACCAGACCGGCGGCACTTCGCCACAAACCGCCCAGGATGGCCAGCCAGGGCAGGAGATACAGAGCGCTGCCCGTGCCACCAACCCAGCCCAACTTGTTCATGCCATAGGCAGCCACCGCTCCGATCAGAGCCACCGCCAGGCCCTGCACGACCAGAGCCCAGCGCACGTGCCGGCCCATACGGCGCAGGGCGCCGAGGTCCCCCTCGTCCTCGGCTTCAACGCTGGCCTCGATTTCCTCGTCGGCGACTCGCTCCATGATGCGTCGGGCCCATCGCGGGCCGCGCGTGATCGCGAAGTAGGCGGCAAACGCGTAGGCCACCCCGCCGATGATGTCGACCACCCAGTGCTCACCCAGGTAGACGATCGCGAACCAGACGCAGACCGTGTAGGCGAGCATCAGCCAACCGACCTTGCCAAAAGCTCGCCGGGCGAAGAGAAAGGCCAGGAACGGGTACGCGGCGTGAAGCGACGGGAAAGCAGCCACTTCGTTCGGGCTGATGCTGTAGACCGAGTACGAGTAGAAATACTGGTCGGGGTGGAAGCCGAAGAAGCCGGCCAGGCCGTCGAAGCCGGTCTGGCTGAGGTGGAGGACGCCCGCCACGTAGCCGTTCTGGGCGGCCCACCACGGCGGTGCCACCGGCAGCAGCAGGTACGTCACGAACGCAGCCATCGAGAGGACGATCAGGGCAGCAACGAAGTCGTAGTAGAGGCGCCGCTGGTGGATCCACAGCAGGAAGCCGATGGCCAGGGGCAGCGGGAAATGCAGGAAGTAGAAGACAATCGAGATCGTGGCCAGGATATCGGGGCTCGAGGCTGGGCCGTGGTGGAGACTCTGAAGAAGGGTCGTGGGCAGATTCCCGAGCCCGATGACGCGCTCGATGGCGATGACGTCCGAGACGTGGATCGGCAAACCGAACTTGTCGGCGTAGCCGCGCATGAGCTCGTAGGCGAAGAAGAGCGCCACGAACGGGATCCAATCGCGCAGGAACAGCTTGCCGCGGCCCAGCACCAGCGCAGCGAGCCCGAAGCTGACCACCACCAGGTCGGGGGTGACGGAGATGCCCCGTGCGATCATCAGGAAGGAGAGCAGGATCGCATAGGCGATCACTGCGCCGAGCAGCAGCCGGTCGTTTCGTCGACCCAGATGGTATTGAGGTGGATCGGCGGCGGGTCCCGCGCCGGTCGCCCCGGCCGAGGAATCCGGAACTACTGCAGCCGGGCCCAGCGCCGCATCCTCAGTCACTCAGCCTCTCCTGCGGTGCAGTTCCCGAGCGTATCCCCCTTGCCACGCCGGCCTCGGTAACCCTCATCGGCGAGAGCCTTAATCAACCGTATCTCGCGCTCGATATCGCGGCCCTTCTTCCACAACACCGAGCCAACGACGAGGATATCGGCTCCAAGGCCGCCACAGAGTCCCGCACTTTCGCGGTTGACCCCACCATCGACGTGAACCTCGCGTCGCGACCGCGGCCCGCCCGGGCGATCGCGGAACACCTCGTGCGCCGGCTCGATCTTGGTAGCCGCATCGGCAATGAACTTCTGGCCTCCGAACCCCGGTTCAACGGTCATAACCATGACGATGTCGAGCATGTCGCCGTAGGGGTCCAGCGCGGTGAGGGGGGTAGCCGGTTTGATCGCCAGTCCGGCCAGCCGGCCGGCCTGGCGGATCCGAAGCAGGATCGGCTCGATCGGCTCCGCGACCTCCACGTGGAAGGTGATTGAGTCGCACCCGGCATCGATGAACTGGTCCACGTACCGGCCCGGCTCGGAGATCATCAAGTGGGCGTCGAAGGGCTGCTTCCCGATCGTTCGGAGACGCTTGATGATGCCCGGCCCAAAGGTGATGTTCGGTACGAAGTGCCCGTCCATGACGTCCAGGTGAATCCGATCCGAGCCTGCCTTGAGGACCCGGCGGCACTCGCGTCGCAGGTTCGACAGGTCCGCGTCCAGGATGCTGGCGCTGACGAGCGCGCGATGACCGGCCATCAGCGAGCCCCTCCGGTCCGGACGGCGGCCTCGAGGCCGGCCGGGAGGCCGTCCGAGCTGCGATTACCGCGAAGGGCGGCTTCGCTCTGGCGAACAATCTCATCGCGGCGGCGGGCGACGGCTGGGGCTGGAGGCTCACCCGCCCTGTCGGCGGCGAGCTGGCCGCAGGCTGCGCCCGCATCCTGGCCACGATTGGCACGGACAGTGACGCCTACCCCGCCACGTCGGACCATTGCGGCGAACTGGGCGACCCGCTCGGGGCTGCTTGCCGCCCACGGCGTGTGGGCGACAGGGTTCATGGGGATCAAGTTTACGTGCGCAAGGTCGCCTCGCAGGAGAGTGGCAAGCGCGGCGGCATCGATGTCGGTGTCGTTCACGCCCGAAATCATCACGTACTCGTAGCTGACGCGCCGGCCCGTTATCCGAGCATGGTCCCGGGCTGCAGCCACGACCTCCGCCACAGGCCAACGGCGGTTCAGTGGCACGAGGACGTCACGCAGCGGATCCCGGGCAGCGTGAAGGCTGACCGCGAGCGTGAACTGCGACCCGAGCGCGGTGAGGCGCCGGATGCCGGGTACCACGCCCGACGTGGACACCACCACATGCCGCGCACCCAGCGCGAAGAGTCTCGGGTCGGACAGAATAGCCACGGCCTCCAGAACGCGCTCCAGATTCAGAAGCGGCTCGCCCATGCCCATGAAGACTATGTTCGTGAGGCGGCTACCCGTCGCCGCCAGGCGGCGGGCCGCGTGCCGAACCTGGTCGACGATCTCCGCAGTCTCGAGATCGCGCCCAAACCCCAGCTCGCCGGTGGCGCAGAACGGGCATCCGACGGCGCATCCGGCCTGACTCGAGATGCAGAGGGTGTGCCGTTCCCGGTGAATTGCCCGGCCCGGTCCCACGAACCCTCGGGCCGGATAGTGCATGAGCACCGACTCGATCAGGGCCCCGTCGAAGAGCAGATGAAGGATCTTCTCCGTCAGACCGCCGTCGGCGATCTGGATCTCGTCCTGGGCGATCGTATCAAGGCGGAACGACTCGTCGAGACGCGCGCGGAGTGGCGCCGGCAGGGTTCTCAGGTCCTCGACGGTTCGGGCGTTCTGGCGCCAGACGGCGTCGCTTATCTGCCGGGCTCGATAGGCTGGCTGGCCCTCCGTCGTCAGCCAATCCTCCAGCACGCCGTCGGAAAGACCGCTCAGTCCGGCACGATCCTCAGGCGAGCGACGGGATTGGGGTCCCGGCCCCGATGGCGAGACGAGCTCCTGCGCAGGCGTGGCAACAGTAGCGCCGGCAGTTCGGCCGCCGGCCGCGTCGGTAGAGTTCACAGGGCGGCGATTATCGCACGCAAGCCCCGGCGCGGGCGGGCGGGCGCTATCGAGCCAGGCTCGGGTGGCCTCGAAGCAGTTCGGCAGTGGCCATGCGGCGGCCGCCCGCCAGCTGGACTTCGTCGAGCACAAGCCGATCCCCGTTCGCGGCCAGCGCGAGTTCGTCTCGCCCGGAGGCAACCAGCCCACCGGCCACCTCACCCGGCACGGACGGCGCCACATGAGCGCGCCACACGATGAGACGGCCCTCGGGCGTCTCGAAGTAGGCCCCGGGCCAAGGCTGATAGGCCCGGACCTGTCGCTCCAGTTCATCGGCCGGACGACGCGGGTCCAACCGCCCGTCCTCGCGGCGCAACGGCCGCGTCAGCGTGACACCAACCTCCGGCTGCGTTCGAGCCTCCAGATGCCCAGCCAGCCAGTCGGGCAAGGCTCGACGCAGCAGCCGGGCCGCCGTCTCAGCAGCCCGCTCCTCCAGCGTTACCGCCGTGTCGCCCGGGAGAACCGCAAGTGGCTCGGTGGCTACGATCGGGCCAGCGTCCATCTCTTCGGTGACTACCACCAGGGTTACCGCCGACTCGGTGTCCCCGGCGAGGATCGTGGCCGGGATCGGCGCCGCTCCCCGGTGGCGGGGCAGTGCCGAGGGATGCAGATTCAGGAAACCTCGCGTGGGGAGTTCGAGCAGGGCGCGCGGAATGAGCTGGCCGTAGTCGGCCAGGACGACAAGATCTGGCGCGAGCGCTCGGAGCTGAGCGACCGACTCAGAGCGCCGCACACGCTCGGGCCTCAGGACCGGCAGGCCCAGCTCGTCGGCTCGGACAGTCACCGGCGTCGCCATCAGAATCGCCTTCCGACCGACCGGTCGATCGGGAGCCGAGACGACCGCCTCGACCGCAACTCCCGGCATGGCCACGAGCGCGTCGAGAATCGGAACCGCGAAACCGCCGCTGCCGAAGAAGACCGCTCGAACCGGAGGCTCGGCGGAGGCGCGACCGAGGGTCAAGCCTTCCGCCACCGTCCCGCTCACCCTACCAGCGTGCGCGCGGCTGCCGGTCGCCCTTCCTCTTCCTCGTCCTGTGCCGTCGCGATCAGCTCGTCCATCGAATCCAGGTAGTCGATATAGAGCTTCCCGTCGAGGTGGTCCAGTTCGTGCTGCAGGGCGCGACCCAGCAGACCGGAACCCGCGACCTTGATCTTCCTACCGACCCTGTTCTGAGCCACGACCCAGACCTTCTCGCGCCGCGTGACGTAAGCGACGTAGCCCGGGATCGACAGACAACCCTCGAGGTCACGGTCGTCGCCATCGGAACGAACGATGCGCGGGTTGACCAGCTCGTGCAGCTGGCCCTCGACTTCGATGGTGCAGGCGCGCAGGGGTTCGCCGAGCTGCGGTGCAGCCAGCCCAACACCCGGAGCGTTGCGCATGGTTTCGGCCAGATCGTCGAGAAGCTCATGCAGGTACTTACCGAAGCTGTCGACGGTCTCCCCCTTCAGGCGAAGCCGGGGATCACCGAGGAGAACAATGGGTCGAACGCTCATGGCCCGAGAGTATACCGAGAGGTTGAGGGATGGCACCCGCGCCACCGGACGCCTGCCCGAAGCTCGCCATCCGGGCTCGGCTGCCGACTCGGCACGCCGCCGCATCTAGAGAAGCGAATCGGGATCCACGTCGATCGACCATGGGGCACCAGGCGGCGCACCGAGGATTTCCACCGGACGGTCGCCCCTCAGCACGACGTTCCAGCGCCAGCGGCCGGCGCGGCGACCGACGTAAGCGGGCGCAGGCCCCAGAACGGCCACTTGGATGCCTGCCTCGGAGGCTGACGCAGACGAACATCGGGCGGCGAGCTGCTCGGCCATGGCGGCCGCCTCCCGCTCGGCGGCAAGACGGTCCGGCAGACCCACTGTCAGCTTCACAAGCCGTCCGAACGGCGGTGACCCGAACCGGCGGCGGACGTCGAGCTCGGCGTCGTAGAATGCCGCGGCATCGCCCGTCCCCACGGCACGGATCGCGGGGTGGTCCGGCTGATAAGTCTGGATGATCGCCAGACTGGGAAGCTCACCCCGGCCCGCTCGCCCGACGGCCTGCGTGAGCAGCTGATAGGTCCGTTCGGCGGCCCGCTCATCGGGCAGGTTGAGGGCGATGTCGGCCGATACGACGCCCACCAAAGTCACTTCCGGAATGTCGAGCCCTTTGGCGACCAGGCTCGTGCCGACGAGGACGTCGAGCCGGCCCTCCGCGAAGGCATCGAGGACGCGCTCGACCGCACCCTTGCGCTCGGCAACATCTCGATCGAGCCGGCCGACGCGGAGGTGCGGGAAGGCAGACTTGACCTCCTCCTCCACCCGCTGCGTACCGCCGCCCAGATACCGAATCCGAGGCGACTTGCAGGCCGGGCAGCGCGCCGCCAGGGGCGATGCCGTACCACAGTGGTGGCAGCGCAGCGTGACGCCGGCCTGGTGATAGACCAGGCTCCGTTCGCACTCGGGGCAGCGCTGAACGTAGCCGCAGTCGCGACAGACCACCACTGACGCCGTCCCGCGGCGGTTGATGACCAGAATCGCCCGCTCACCCTCGGGAAGCGACTCGAGCGCGTTACGCAGCGGTCCAGAGAGCAGGCCGCGATTCCCAAGAGCCAGCTCGGCGCGCAGATCCACGACCTCGACCCGGGGCGGCGCCCCGGTGGGCCGATCCGGCAACTCGGCGTGGCCGTAGCGGCCCTGGCGGACGCGGCCGACGCTCTCCACCGACGGCGTCGCGCTACCGAGGACCACGGCTGCGCCAGCCAGTCGTCCCAGCGCGATTGCGGCATCGCGAGCCTGAAGGCGCGGAGTCCGGTCGCTCTTGTAGGCCGCGTCGTGCTCTTCGTCGACGACGATCAACCCGACATCGGCGAGCGGCGCTGTTAGCGCAATACGCGTACCCACCACAATGTCCACAGCGCCCGCCCTGATGCGACGCCACTCGTCGGCACGCTCACCGCCACCGATGCCCGAGTGCAGGATGGCGATCTGAGCTTCCAGCTCGGCTCGAAGCCGGTCGACGAGAGGCATGGCGAGAGCGATCTCCGGCACCAGGACCAGGGCAGGCCGGCCGGCCGAGATTGTCTCGGCAATGGCCTCGGCGTACACCGCGGTCTTGCCCGAACCGGTGACGCCTTCGAGGAGCAGCGGCTTGGGGTCTCGGGCCTTGACTGCGGTAAGGATCGTCGATAGGGCTCCAAACTGGGTGGGCGTGAGCGAAGAGCCCTGGGGACGTGTGCCGCGCCGGCCTGCCCTGCGCTGCGCCAGCGGTCGGCGCGGCCGTTCGCGTATCTCGGCCGTCACCAGGCCGCGCCGGACGAGCCCGGTGGCAGTGCCCGACCCGTGCCGCTGAGCGGCTTCGGCGGCCACCAGGCCGGATGCGCCGGCGGACTCGGCAGCGGCGAGGTCCACGAGGAGGGCTCGCTGCCGAGGACCCAGGCGAGTAGTCGGAACCACGTCCCTTGCCGTAGACACGGCCCACCCCTCGGGTGCGTGGCTCGGAGCCGGCGGACCGCTTCCCTCTGGCCCGGCGTTCCCTTCGAGCATGCCGCCAGCTGCGCTACTCTTCGAGTCCCGCCACGCGGCCGTCTGCCGCCCCGCCGGCGTGAGCGTGAGCCATCGTTCGAACCGAGGTCCGCCCGTCGCTGCCGCGAGTGTCCACTCCAGCTTGATCAGCCCACGCACTGCCATAGCCCGCAGCTGGCGCAAGGTACCCGCCCTTCGCTCTCCCCCTTCGAGGTCCCTCACGGCGCGCGGTCCCGTGGCAAGCTTGTCGCGGATTCCAGATTCGAACGCGTTCAAGGCTGACGCCGCACCGCGTTCCGAGCCGCTCGCTCCGCCTCTCTCAGCATTGCCGTCCGCCGCGCCCCAGCCAGACGGAAGCCATTCGGCCACGAGATCCAGCCGCTCAAGCATGCCGGGAGGCAGCATCGAGCGCAGGGTGGCCGCCGGCGGGGCAAGATACTCGCTCGAGATCCACCGGGCGAACTCGAGGGTCAGCGGTGGTAGCAGCGGTCCATCGGCTCGCACGCGTGCCAGGATCGGCTTCAGCCCGACGATCGAGATGTCGGGCGACGGTCCGAGAACCACGCCGAGTGCCTGCCGGCCGCGCCCGAATTCAACCAGAACCGCCTCGCCGGGCTCGACTGGTGCGAGTCGGTCGGGTACCGCGTAGTCGTACGTTCGAGATGCGCCCGGCGCATCGACCGCCACCTCCACCGAAGGGTGCTCCGGCGGCCGACCCTGATCCGAAGAAGACTCGCCCGCAGCAAGGCCGAGCTCAAGAGTCGACTCCCCGCGGTCTGCCATCATGCGCCCCCCATCGAAGCAGCCCGGCAGACGGACATCGCTCTCGTCAGACGGTCACCGCACGGCGAGATCCCCGTCGTTCCTCCTGCGCAATTATCTCTTCGATCCTCTCAGCCGTGACGTCCACGCGGCCCTCCTCGTTTACGACCACGTAGTCGTAATCGTCCTTGCGAGCCAGCTCGATAGCGGCGTTGCGCTGTCTAAGCTCAAGCTGTTCGGCCGACTCGGTGCGTCGAGCCTTGAGGTGCTCTGCGAGGGTCTCGAACGACGGCGGCACGACGAAAACCAGCAGGGCTTGAGGGACGCAACTCTTGACTACGTGAGCGCCCTGAACATCGATCTTCAGGATCGCATGCTGGCCGCCCGCGAGCGCCTGGCGAACGCCTCTTCGCGGCGTACCGTAGCAGTTGCCGTGGACTTCGTTCGCTTCGAGCAGCTCGCCCGCTTCACGCATGGCAGCGAACTCGCTCGGCGAGACGAAGTTGTAGCTGACGCCGTCGACCTCTGTGGGTCGTCGACGCCTGGTCGTGCAGGTCACGACATAGTGGTACTCCGGCCGGTGTCCCCGCTTCTGGAGCGCAGCGATGATCGTGTCCTTGCCCACGCCCGACGGCCCCGAGATGATGACCAACATCGGGTTCGGCGGATCCGCCTCGTCGGCTGCCGGGCTGCGGTCGGCCGCCGACGGGACCGCTGCCGACGGTCGCGCCGCCGACTGCTCGAGCGGGTGCGTGCTCATACCGGCCTCTTCTCGACTGGTGGGACCGATGCGGCCGAGTCGGCCGATCCGTCGAAGCCGCCACCCGCGTCGAGCTCGCCCGAAGCGCGGGCGCGCAAGCCGGCCAGCACCGACTCGAGCTCCGGCGGAAGCGGCGCCGTTGCCCGGATGACGTGGCCGTCGCTCGGCGACTGCAACTCGATGCGCCAGCTGTGTAGGAAGAGGCGCTTCAGGCCGTCCGGCCCTCGCCGCGAAGTGCCGGTGCCGTACAGCGGGTCGCCCGCCAGTGGATGCTCGATGGCCGCCAGGTGAACGCGGATCTGGTGCGTTCGACCAGTGATGAGATCCAGCTCCAGCAGCGTCCAGCCGGGGAGGCGCTCCCGAACGCGGTAGCCGGTAACGGCCTCACGCCCGGACGGCACGACCGCCATCCGAGTCCGGTGATGCGGGTCCCGCCCGATCGCCGCTTCAACGCGGCCGGACGTTGCCGCGACGGCGCCCTGGACCAGGCCCAGGTATGTCTTCTTCACACCGCGGGCCTTGAGTTGAGCCATCAGGCCTGCCTGGGCCAGGTCGTTCTTGGCAACCATCAACAGGCCGCTGGTGTCCCGATCCAGGCGATGGACGATACCCGGCCGTCGAACGCCAGCGATGCCACCGTACTCGGTGCCCCGGGCGAGGAGAGCATTGACGAGCGTCCCGCCCTGGTGGCCGGGGGCCGGATGGACGACCAGCCCGGCAGCCTTGTCGACGATCAGGAGATCCCCGTCCTCATAGACGACGGAAAGGGGTATCGGCTCGGGAGTCAGCTCCAGAGGTCGCGGCTCCGGAATCTCCAGCTCGACGATCTCGCCGGGTACGATGGCCTCGTTGGCCCTGATGGGAGCGCCGGCCGCGGTGACATGACCTTCCGTGATCAACTTCTGGACGTAGCTGCGCGACAGGCCGGACATATCGGCGACGAAACGATCGATTCGACCTGCCGCGGTATCGGGAACGATGATCGTCAACCGCCTCATCGACTACCGGCCCTCTGCGCTGCCGGAGTCGGCGCTGCCCGCGACGCCCTCGCCATTCCTCTCGGCGGGCTCGTGGACCCCCAGGTAAGGCGCCACGAACCAGAGGAAGAGCATCAGCAAGATGGCCACGGTTACCGCCGAATCGGCAATGTTGAAGATGTAGAAGCGCCATGTTCCGATGCCGATATCGGCGAAGTCGACCACGTAGCCGAAGCGAATGCGGTCGATGAAGTTGCCGATCGCGCCGCCCAACAGAAGGGCCAGGGTCAGGGTGACAAGCCAGCTGCGCCAACCCGACCCGACCTCGAAGGCTATGAGAACAGCCACCACGCCGATAGTCACGAGAGCGAAGATCGGCGCCGACCCCTGGAAGAGCCCGAAGAGTCCGCCGGCGTTGTGAATGAAGTCGATCCGAAACCAATCGTCCAGGACCGGCGAAGGCGTGTTGGGCGCGAAATTGGCGGTCACCCATCGCTTGAGCAGCTGATCGCTTACGACGATGCCCAGGGCCACCAAAGCGAAAGCAATCAGGGCAGCGCGCCGCCGCAGCTCGGGAGCGCCGGCTCCGAGAGTTCGAGTCGAGTGGTCCGCTGGGTAAGTGTCGCTGGGGTCCAGTCAGGGCCTCCGTGGTGTCCTGGTTAAGCCTAAGGGGCGACGGCTTTCGGTATCAAGCCAACGCGCGCGGGTCCCGAATCGAGGTCTACCGTCATGGCGTTGGCGCCTGCCGGCGCGGGCCCGAACTCGATCCTGCTGCGCGTCTCGACCTCGACCGCGGCGAGATACGGCCGCAGCGTCCGCTCGGCGGCAGCGAGCGCCTCCACTCGAACCTCGACCTCGTCCTCCAGCTCTACGCCGGCGTCCTTGCGAGCGTCCTGGATTGCGCGCTGCAGTTCGCGAGCGTCGCCCTCAGCGCGAAGCTCCGGCGTCAGCTCAGTGTCGATGACCACGACCAAGCCCTCGTCGTGGGCCACGGCCGTGCCGGGCCGCGGAGTGGCCTGGATCTCCACCTCGTCGGCGGCGAGCGTCATGCCGGCCAGAAGAACCGAGCCGTCCGCCAGTATCTCGAAGCGGCCCTCGCGAGCAGCTGTCATGACCGCCGGGATCGCCGATCCGAGCTTCTTGCCGATCTTCGGCAACAGCGGCTTGACCCGCCTATCGACGAGCGCGGACTCGTCGCCTATCAACTCGATCGACTTGACGTTGACTTCGTCCGCCACGAGAGCGAGTAGAGCGTCCCGCTCGACGAACTCGCCGCCAGGCAGAGCCAGCCACATCCTCGCCAGGGGCTGGCGGACCTTGATGCCAGCCTGCCCGCGCAGCGTCCGAACGAGATCGACCGCGCGGGTTGCGACCGCCATCGAGGACTCGAGTGCCGGGTCCTTGAACTCGGACAGCTCGCGCAAGGGCCAACTGTTCAGATGGACGCTGTCCGGCGCACCTTCGAGGCCGACGGCGACTACAAGGTTCTGGTAGATCGCCTCGGTCGCGAAAGGCAGGATCGGGGCCATGACCCGCACCAGCGCCACGAGAGTTGCATGCATTGTGGCGAAAGCCGCGGCGCGGTCCGCGGCATCGGCCCCGCGAGAGAATCGCTTACGCGATCGGCGCAGATACCAGGTCGACAGCTCCTCGATGAACCAGTCGATGGCGCGGGCGGCATCGAGGGCGTCGTAGTTCCGCAGATCGTCCTCGACTTCGCCGGCCAGCTTGGCGACTCGGGAGAGGATCCAGCGATCGAGCGCACTCCGTTCGGTGACGGGCGGCGCGGCTCCGCGCGGATCCCATTCGGCAAGACGGGCGTAGGTGACGAAGAACGAGTACACGTTCCAGAAGACGAGCAACCTCCGCCGCGCCTCGTCGGCCGCGTGCCAGCCGAAGAGGATATTGTCCTCGGGCCGGGCGTTGGCGAACATCCAGCGCATCACGTCGACGCCCATTCGCTCGGCCGCCTCGTCGAACTCGATGGCGTTGCCCCAGCTCTTATGCATCTGGCGCCCGTCGTCCCCGAAGACGAGTGCATATCCGAACAGCGTCTTGAACGGCGCCTCGCGCCGCAGCACCGTGCTCATGGCCAGAAGCGAGTAGAACCAGTTGCGGAACTGGCCCGGGAAGCTCTCCGTCACGAAGTCGGCCGGGAACCAGCCCTTCCAGTAATCCGGATCGCTCCGGTAATGCATCGTCGAAAATGGCACGATGCCGGCGTCAAGCCACGGGTTGCCCACATCGGCGATGCGACCGACCGACCCACCGCAGCCTGGACATCGGATCTTGACGGCGTCTACGTAGGGCCGATGCGGGGTGTGGCCTTCGAACGCTTCCCAGCCCTCGACGGCCCGCTCGGCCAGCTCCTCGCGGCTGCCGACGACGGTGACCGCGGGGCACGACTCGCAGTCGTAGATAGGCAGCGCCAGGCCCCAGTAGCGCTTCTTGCTGATCATCCAGTCATGCATGTTCAGGAGCCAGTCGAGCTCCCGCTCATAGCCGAAGCCGGGGATCCAGCGGATGTCCTCGATGACATCCATGATCTGGTAGCGGAGGCTGGCCTCGACCTGCTCGCGGGTCAGCTGCTCGCGAGGGACGTCGTAGACCGGGCCCATGCTGATGTACCACTCGTCGACGACGCGGAACACCAGCGGCGTGTTGCAGCGCCAGCAGTGCGGGTAGCGGTGAGTGATCGTTTCGAGGCGGTAGAAACGGTGGTGGTGCCTGAGCGTCTCGACGATCGGGTCGGCCACGTCGCGGACGTCGCGGCCTGAGTAGGGGCCAAATCCAGGCAGAACGACGCCGTTCTCATCGAGGGGAGCGATCGTCGGCAGGCCCAGCTTCTTGCCAAGGGCGAAGTCTTCGGCACCGCAGCCGGGTGCGATGTGGACGATGCCCGTGCCCTCTTCCTCACCTACCTCGTCCCAGACCACGACGCGGTGCTCGTAAGCGGTTCCGGAAGCCCCGCCTTCGGCAAAGGCGGCCTGCACCGCAGGCAGCTCGTCGAACGGGCCGGAGTAGCGCCAGCCCTCAAGTTCGCGACCGTGGCGCTCTTCAAGAACCTGGAACGGTCCGACGAGGGCGCTTCTGACCGTACCGCGGCCGAGCCAGAAGATCTCGTCGTCCTGCTTGACCTTGACGTACCGAAGGTCCTCGCCCACGGCCGCAGCCACGTTGGAGGTCAGCGTCCACGGCGTGGTCGTCCAGACGAGCAGCGCCTCGCCGGGCCGATCCACGAGTGGGAACTTGACGGTCAGGCCGGGGTCTTCGCGATCAGCGTAGCCCTCGG
Source organism: Candidatus Limnocylindrales bacterium (assembly GCA_036404515.1). Classification (GTDB taxonomy): domain Bacteria; phylum Chloroflexota; class Limnocylindria; order Limnocylindrales; family CSP1-4; genus Fen-1039. Next base: position 14,574 of record DASWZK010000071.1, on the reverse strand, counting down.
TCATCTCGTGCTGGCTGATGCCGGTGCCGCAGCGAGCGCACCAGGGCATTGAGTCGTGGCCCTTGTAAAGCCAACCGCGGCGATGGCACTCCGCCAGGAACGACCAGATCAGATAGTTGTTCTCATTTGAGAAGGTGAAGTAGCTGCCGCCCAGCTCCGGCATGCCCAGGCGGCCCACCACCTGCTCGGCCGTGTCGGTCACCGGCCTGCCGTCCGCGCCGATCGTCGTCACTGGCTGGCTCGGGTTCTCAGCCAGCAGGTCGCGCAGGCGTCGCAGCTCGACGGGGTCGTTCCAGTCCATCCACATGCCCAAGCGAACCGATTGCTCGGTCTGGCGAGCCGCGAATGTCAGCACCCGCTGCTTGCACAGGCTGACGAACTCCGCGATGCCGTATTCCTCTATGTCGCGCTTGTTGGTGAAGCCCAGGTCTCGCTCGACGTTGACCTCCACCCACAGCCCCTGGCAGTCGAAGCCATTCTGGTAACGCTGGTCCCGGCCCTGCATGGCCCAGAAGCGTTGGAACAGGTCCTTGTACGCCCGACCCCAGGCGTGGTGGACGCCCATAGGATTGTTGGCCGTGATCGGACCGTCCAGGAAGCTCCAGCGCTCCTTGCCGGCGTTCTGGGCTCGCAGGCGGGAGAAGGTCCGGCGCTCGCGCCAGAGCGTGAGAATCTCGTGCTCCTGGGCGACGAGATCGGGCTTGGAACTGACTGGTCGGAACATCGTCCTCGGCTCGATGGTAGGTCCATGGACTCGCCGATCCCCCGCCTGTCTCTCCAGGGCGCGGCATTCCCGCTGGCTGGTCGAAACACGGCGAGGGACACGTACGTGGGTATCCTAGCGAACCGGTGGCAATCTCAGTCCGCCCGGCGCGCCGGCAGTCCGAATTCGCCACGACGAACGTGGCGTTGGCCTCCCTGGCTCGGGCCACGCCGACGCATAGGCTACGCCTTCTCGGTGACGCGATACTCGAGGTAGCGGCCCGTCAGCAGGCGCGTCTGCGCATCGAGCGCCGGCAGATTGGTGAACACTGCGCCCACCACCGGCAGGCAAATCCACTGCAGCCAGGACACGACCTTCATCCGGATTCCCCACTCTGCCGGACGCGGCGGCGCCAGCTGGTCCTCGACGAATATCAAGACCAGCAACGAAGCCATGGCACCGGAGAGCAGCCAGCCCGTGTAGACGGGCAGTTGCTGGCCGAACGTAGCAGCCGCGAACGTCTGATTGAGGGCGACCGGCAGAGCCGCGCCGAAGATCATGATGAACGGAGTGATTGCCCAGGTGATGTGGTCGAGCCACAGGTCGAAGAGACGACCGACCCGGTCGCGCAGCGGGATCTCGGTGTGATGCAGGGCGTTGTCGATGAAGAACGGGATGTCAGTCACGCCCCAGGCCCAGCGGCGGATCTGGGTGTACTGCTGCATCAGGCTGCGAGGGTACGACCGGGCCCGAACCGCGTCACCATAGACGGGGATGAAAAGCGGCTCGGCGCGGAACTGGCCGCTGTAGCGGAAGAAGCTCTTCCAGTAGAAGCGACTGTCCTCGGGGATCGCATCGGTCGCCCAGTAGTCGACCTCGTGGATTGTCTGCAGCGAAACCGCGTACGAGCTGAAGCTGACGAGCCGCTCGGGCGTAAGATGCCGCCACATCTGGACGTGCGTCGTGCTCACGGCGATCAGGCGGACCGGCAGCGGGCATTGCCACAGGTTGTTGTGAAACATCGGAACGGGCTGGTATAGCCGCCGGAAGCGGTCGCGGTCGGTTACGAACTTGTAAGTCAGGTAGCCGAAGTACTGCTTGTGAACGCGGTAGTCGGAGTCCAGATCCGTCACGATCACTTGCTTGGGGTCGAAACCAAGCTTCGTCAGCTCTCGGTACAGCCACCGACCGCCATACGCCATGGCACTGGACTTGCCCACGACGACGCCCGGCTCGAGCGGGTCGAGGATGTGGAAGAAGTGCTCGAACTGACTGCCGAAGATCTCGCGCAGCTTGGCGACGTTCTCGCGACCCTGAAGGTCCGTCTCGCGGGTGATTATCGCGACCATTCGCCGGTCGCACGGGTAGTCGGCGTCGGCGAGAGCCTTGACCGTCTGGAAGAGCTTTTCGTACGGCTCCGTGTAGGTCGGGATCAGGGCCACGTGCCAGAGCTCGCGCGGATCCGGCATGGGCTCCTGGAGGTTGATCAGCCGTTCAATCTGGCGCCGTTCGTCGATGAGCCGGCGAAGCTCGCGCCGTCCGCCCTGCGCTGCCAGCTTGTTGCCGGCGGCATCCAGCTCGGATGCACGAGTGCGCACCCGGTCGATCAGGTCCGACAATTCCTGCCACCGCTTCGCCGGATCTGAGAGCGAGAAGGCCTGCTGCCGCCAGTCGACCGCGACTACCCGGCGGATACGTCGGAATGAGATCTGCACGCTGACGGAAAGGACCATCGCCCGGTACATCCAGTAGAAGTCGAAGCTAAGGACGAAGGCGCCCAGAACCACGGGCCAGCGGATGGCGAACGGGATCATGCCCAGGATCAGGATCCATGTCACGAGCCCCGGGATCATCTCGAGAACTCTGGGCATTAGCTGCGGCCTGGTCGCCGCGGCCGGCGCCTCGGCCGCTACGGCCGACCGGGAAGCGGAGGAGTCTCGAGCCGAAGCTTCACTCACCCTTGTATACGGGTGTCACCCAGTGCCGGAATGCCGGAAGGCGTCCCCGCACCGCGTCGAAGTAGGTCTTGCTTATCTGCCCGGAGATCGGCCCAACCCGGCCCTCGCCGACCGGACGGTGGTCGACCGACGCGACTGGCGAGACCTGCGCACCTGTACCGCAAAGGAACACTTCGTCGGCGATGTAGAGCTCGCTCCTGTCGATCTGGCGTTCCTTCACCGGGATGCCAAGGTGAGCGGCGATCTCCATCATCCCGGCTCGAGTGATGCCTTCGAGGATGTCCTCGGTGACCGACGGCGTGATCAGTACACCGTCCCGAACCATGAACAGGTTCTCGGCCGAACCTTCGGCGACGTGGCCATCGGCGGTCAGCACGATGGCCTCCTCGAAGCCGTTGAGCATCGCTTCGGTCTTGGAGAAGGCCGGGTTGACGTAGCTGCCCGTTATCTTGCTGCGTGACGGCATCGAAACGTCGCTCGTCCGGCGCCAGGAGACGGTTCCGGTCGGGATCCCCTTCTCGGTGTCGATGTAGTCGCCCATCGGGATCGCCAGGACGTAGAACTCGTGAGTCAGCCCGTGAAGCCTGACGCCGATCGCCTCGGTGCTCTTGTAGACAGACGGACGGCAGTAGGCGTCTTCCCGGAACTCGTTGCGGCGCAGGACCTGCAGGACGATCTCGACGAATTCATCTACGGACGGCAGTTCAGCCATCAGCATGATCTTGCTGGAGTTACGCAGCCGGACGATGTGCTCCTTGACTCGAAGCGCATACAACTGCTTCTCATCCGAGTTCCAGTAGGCTCGAATGCCCTCGAAGACGGCCGTTCCATACAGGAAGGCGTGTGTCATGATCGGGACGCGTGCCTCGCCGAGCGGAACGTAGGCATCCCGGAAATAGCAGACCAGGCTGTTCTGGTCCGGCTTGGACGCCACGCCCTCGGCTGGGGCCGTTGACTGCTCTGTGACCATCTGTCGGCCCTCCCTGGTGGTAGCGCCGACCGTGAGCCGGCGGAAATCAAGTATAGAGCGGCCCGGCGCCACGCCCCCAGACAGGCAGAAGCGAGCGTCGCCTCAGCCGCTCGGACGTGAGAGAGCCGCGATCACCAGGAGCAGATACGCGAGGTAGAAGGCCCCGCCGACGAGGAGCGACTTCGCCCCGAGGCGCTTGCGCAGGACCGCCGGCACGATGATCGCGGCCGACGAGGCGAAAGTAATGGCGGCCGACGCGAAGGCCACTCCCGAACCGACGACCGTCCACAGCGCCGGCGCAAAGACGAGACCGATGGACGTGGGGATGGCGCTCTGGAAGACCATCGCGCCCGTGATGTTGCCCAGCGCCAGCGTGTCCTTCCCCTTACGGACCCACAGGATGCTGTTGAGCTTCTCGGGAAGCTCCGTGGCAATCGGGGCGACTATAAGAGCCAAGAGGGTGCCGTTCAGGCCGAGCGACGCGGCCAGATCCTCGACCGCATGGACGAAGCCCCAAGCGCCGCCGATGATGCAGATGAGGGCAAAGGCCACCTGGACCGAGACGATGAAGAGCCGCGGAGGCTCGGGATGCTGCGGCGCGCGCCTGTCGAGCCTGTGGAACCGCAGCGGCTCCAGACCTTTGTGTTCCGCGGCCTCGTGCCGGAGGTGCCCGAGCACGTAGTAGCCGTAGATGCCGAGCAATCCAACGGAGACGAGCCGGCGCGGCCACTCGAACCCAAGAGGCAGAAACGCGGCACCGATCGCCAGGGCGTAGGCGACGGCGAAGTAGGCCATGTCGTGGCCGATGACGCCCGTGTCGACGGCCAGCCTTGCGCCGTTCACCCGGCGGTGCCGCATCAGCAACACGGCTGCGCCGGTCACGAACATGGCCAGCGTTGCCAGCATGAACGGGGCGCCCAGGATCGCGCCGACACCAACCTCGCTCGCGGCGATGCCTCCGCCGAAAACGATCGCAATTAGCGGGATCATCGTCTCGGGCAGGGCCGTCCCGACGGCCGCAAGCACGGATCCGATCGCCCCCTCGCTGAGCTCGAGCTTGTGCCCGAACCACTCGATGCCGTTGGTGAACAGGTCCGATCCGGCGAGGATGATCGCGAATGACGCGGCCAGGAGCAGAACGTCCAACTCAGCCTCCGACGCGCGTAAGGGCGTTCACGGCGAGCTTGACCCTACAGCACGGCGGCACGCCAGGGATACGCGTCGAGCTAGGGTCGAACGTGCTGCGGAGCGTACGGCAGAAGGGCGACGATCCGAGCGCGCTTCAAAGCCACCGCCAGCTGGCGCTGGTGACCGGCGCATGTGCCCGTCTTCCGACGCGGCTCGATCTTGGCGCGCTCCGACAGATAGCGGCGCAGCCGGTTGACTTCCTTGTAGTCGATCATGACCGTCTTGTCCGCGCAAAACGTGCAGACCTTGCGGCGCCGGCGGTCGCGATAGTAGTCGTCACGCTTGCCCCGGGTCTTCTCTCGCGGGTTCATGGGCATTCTGTTCATGTCCTCTATTCGTCAGGGCCGCGTCGATGACGCGGGGGTCAGGTCGTCAGGGGTTGCAAGGATCGGGCTAGAAGGGCAGTTCGTCCAGGTCGCTCGAGCCGAAGTCGTCGCCCCCGCCGGGTTCGGCTGGCGCGCTCGTCCTGGCAGCGCGAGCTCCGGCCGGCTCAGCCGCCCCGTCCTCACGAGGTCTTGGATCCAGTGGCGTAACCGTGTTGGCAATCAACTCGGTCGTATAGCGCTTCTGTCCTTCCTGGCCTTCCCAGTTGCGTGTCTGGAGTCGGCCTTCGACGTAGACTTTCCGGCCTTTGCGAAGATACTCGGCGGTTCGCTCGGCGAGCGGCCCCCACGCCACGACCCGGAACCATTCGGTCTCTTCCTTCCACTCGCCGCTCGCGTCCTTGTAGTTGCGGTTGACGGCGACCGTGAACTGCGTGACCGCCTGGCCATTTGGCGTATACCGCATCTCCGGATCGCGACCGAGATTGCCGATGATCATCGCCTTGTTGAGCGACATCGAGCGTGCCTCCAGCTCCGCTGTGCGTGAGCCTCAGTCGATAGCGGCCGGTGCCGCCTCGCTCTCAGATTCGTCGATCAGCTCGCCCTCCTCGCCGGGCTCCTCGTCATCGGGCGGAAGATCGACCTCCACGTCCGCCTCGGCGTCGCGGCCCCGGGCAGCCCGAACCGGCCGCTCAACGCGGGTGACGAGGTGACGCAGCACTTCCTCGCTGATGAGAAGGCCGCGCTCGAGTTCGGCTATGGCCGTAGCCGGAGCCTCAAACAGGATTACGTAGTACGAGCCCTCGCGATGGTGATCGATGGGGTAGGCCAGTCGCCGGCGGCCCCAGGGGGCCTGCTTGACGATCTGGCCGCCTCCAGCCGCGATGGCACGGGCGGTTCGCTCGAGCGCCCCCTGGACCTTGTCGTCGGCCAGATCGGGACGCAACACGAGCATGAGTTCGTATCGGCGCATGCGCCTGAATCTCCTTCCCATGGGAATGCCCCGATGCGCGAGCGGCAACGCCGGTCGGTCGGAGCCGAAAGGACCGCCGAATTCTAGCAGGGACAGGCCCCGATCCGCTTCCGAGGAGACTTCGAAATGTCGATCAACTTATCCTTCCGATCACCGGCCGGTCCGGGTCTGAGCGACGACGCCCTGATCCTCGCCCTCATCGCTATCGCGGCAGGCGGTCGCCCTCCAGTTGGCCGAGCGGTACGATCCCGAGCACCTGGGCCAGATTGGCACACATCGCTGGCGATGGGCGGCGAGAACGCCTCCCGGCGTCATCGGTCTCGTCACGGGGCACCGCCGCGCGCCGGCGCGGGCCTGGCGCCAGTGGGGCACGACGGCAACGGCCCCTCTGACCGCGCCGCGGTAGCAGTACCAAAGGCCGTGTTCTTCGGCGCGCGACTGGATTATCCTGAGCCGACGCTTGGGTTACCAGGATCTGGGTGCCCCAGGCGCCTGGCCCTGACGTCGCGACGAACGCCAACCGTCGTTTGCGAAAGGAGGCATCATGTTGGTGGCCCTTCACCGCGAGGAAGGACAGGGTCTCACGGAGTACGCAATCATCCTATCTTTCATCGCCTTGCTTGCCATTGTTGCTCTAGGCGTCATAGGTTCTAGCCTCAGCCAAATGCTGAGTTCAGTTGGCTCAAAGATCTAAGGATTCGGCGATCCGGAAGGACACAAACGGGCCGCGAGAGCGGCCCGTTCTCTTTTGTTATGCGCTCGAACATACGCGCCCCGTATCGAGCTGGCCTGCCCAGCCTTCGCGTGAAATCCGTCTTCACGCCTCGCCCGAGACGATCGGGCACCGCGCGAGGCGTCGCCATCCGGTGGACCCAGGCCACCGGGCCGTCGGCGCCCGCTTCGAGGCTGGCCACCCACTCCGACCTGCCCGCAGATGGAGATCAGACTGCGATGGGCACGATCCGAAGCGGTCCGAGCTCCCTCCTTCCCGGTCGCGGTTGTCATCCCGAGTTCGAAGACGCATCGGTCAGGGCCGCTGCAGTCAGCAGACAAGGGAGTCGAAACGACGCCTGAGGTGAGTCCCTGGTGCCGGAGCAGGGGTTCGAACCCTGACGCCCTTTCGGGCCGCGGATTTTAAGTCCGCTGCGTCTGCCAGTTCCGCCACTCCGGCACGGCCGCTAGGTTACCGCGCGCCGCGCGTCGCGGTGCTCTGGATATACGTCCCCTGCCCGCATTCGGCTGTCAGCGCCAGCCGCAGGGATTGCAGAGGCGCCAAACGCAACGCCTTTGGTTCATAAGTGCCGGTGGCGCGGCCCCGGCCTTCGCATCTCGACCGGCCATGGCCGCCTATGGGCTGATCCAGGCCACCCGGCGAGCCTTATCGGTCGTTGGATTGGCGCGATCGCGCTGGCAGCTTGTCGCGGGGTTCCCTCTCGGAGCCGCCCATCGAGCGGCCGCCACTAGCCCACCGAAACAGTGTCGGACCCAACAGTCGGCTTCAATGGCGGCGTGGCATCCGGGAGGTTGGAGGCGACGAGCGGATTCGAACCGCTGAATAGAGGTTTTGCAGACCTCCCCCTTAACCACTTGGGTACGTCGCCTCGGACGCGGGCCGGCAAGGGAACCGGCGTCATGAACTCGCTAGACTGGCTGCCCCTCGAGGATTCGAACCTCGCCTAACGGATCCAAAGTCCGCTGTCCTACCACTAGACGAAGGGGCAGAGGCTCGATCGATCGACAGGCAACCGTCCGGGTCGACAGCATAGAAGGGAGTGGAGCGGAAGACGGGACTCGAACCCGCGACCCTCACCTTGGCAAGGTGATGCTCTACCAACTGAGCCACTTCCGCTCGAAAACCGTGCCATCCGTCCTTGGTGCCGAGAGCCAGAATCGAACTGGCGACACCGCGATTTTCAGTCGCGTGCTCTACCAACTGAGCTATCTCGGCCCGGTCTGACGGACTGGTTGCCCGTCGGCGCGAGGAAAGGTACCACGGAGGACCGAAACGCTGCAAGGCAGCCGCCGGGCGCAGGGGGGCTTACTCCAGCCCCGAAAGCTGGCGCACTTCGGACGTGTTCATCGGCGGATCGCCTGTGAGCGCCCGAAGCCGATTGATGCGATCCACGATCGGCGGATGGGTCGAAAAGAGATTCGAGCCGCCGCCCAGTTTCTTGAGTGGATTGACGATGTACAAGTGCTGCGTGGCGCCGTTCGCCGAATGGAGCGGCTCATTGTCGGAGGCCAGCTTGGCGAGCGCGCTCTCGAGTCCATGCGGGTTGCGCGTCAACTCGACCGACGATGCGTCGGCGAGGTACTCGCGCTGGCGGCTGACCGCCATCTGCACGAGCGCTCCGAAGAAGTAGCTGACGACCGACATGACTACCCCGAGAAGGAGCATAACGATCGCCAACCCACCGCCGCCTTCACGATTGTTGCCGCGCCGCCCGCCGCCGAAGAAGAACGTGTATCTCAGGAACAAGCCTGCCAGCAGCGCCATGCTGCCGACCATCACGCCCACGATCAACGTGAAGCGGATGTCGTAGTTCCGGACATGGGACATCTCGTGGCCGAGGACCCCTTGAAGCTCCTCGCGGTTCATCTTCTGGAGCAAGCCGGTCGTCACGGCGACCGAGGAGTGCTGAGGGTCGCGGCCGGTCGCAAAGGCGTTGGGTGAAGGATCCTCGATGATATAGACCTTGGGCATCGGCACACCCGCCGCGATCGCCATCTCGTTAACTACGTCGTACAGGGCCGGGGCCTGTTGCGGGCTTATCTCCTTGGCGTGTGAGCTCGACAGAACGAGCTTATCGCCGCTGTAGTAGGAGAACAGGGCGCTGATGGTGCCGATGCCGACGGCGATGACCAGGGCGCCGATCCCGAACGCCACCTCGTCGCCGCTGCCATAGCCGATGCTGAAACCGATCACGAATCCAAAGGCGGCCAGGAAGGCGATGACTACAAGGGCCAGAAAGAGGGAGTTGCGGCGGTTGGCCGATTCCTCGGAGTAGAAAGTCGTTGTCACGGACATGAAGCCTCAGGCGCGGGGCCGCACCGCCTGGCGCGGCCCCGCTGTTGCCTAGCCCAGGTTGACGACGGGAACCTCAGCGGCTTCCGGCTCGGCCTCGAAGAACTCGCGCTTCGTGAAGCCCATCGGCCCTGCGATGAGGACGTTCGGGAAGACCTGCAGCGAGTTGTTGAACTCGAGGACACTCGCGTTGTAATGCTGGCGGGCGAACGAGATCTGGTTCTCGGTCGTGGTCAGCTGCTCTTGCAGCGACATCACGTTCTCGTTGGCCTTGAGCTGAGGGTAGTTCTCGACCACGGCGAAGAGCGACTTGAGGGCTCCGGTCAGGACGTTCTCGGCCTGGGCTTGCGCGGCCGGGCCCTGCGAGCCCGCGGAGATGGCGTTGCCGCGAGCTTCGGTGACCTGGACCAGGACCCCCTTTTCGAAGTCCATGTAGCCCTTCACAGCGTTGACCAAGTTGGGGATCAGGTCGTGGCGGCGCTTGAGCTGGACCTGGATCTGCGAGTTGGCCTCGTCGACGCGGTTGCGCTTGGTGACGAGACCGTTGTAGATCCCGACCAGGAAGAGCACGAGGACTACCAGGACGACGATGATGATGATCGGGACGAGCATGTCCCTCCTCCGATCGATGTGTGGCCGCAACAGGTGCCGTGCGGAGATTTTAGTCTAGCAGGCGGTTCGTCCGGAGAGTGTCGATCGTCCTGCGCGGTCGTCCGTTCGCTGGCCGAGGAGCGGCTCCCGCCAGCCCCCGAGGTATTGACTCGGTCGGAAGCTCCAAGGTTCGGTTGGTAGGCGACCGCGGATTCGGACCGAAGCCATCCGAAGCCGCATTACTTGTTCAGGCTAACTTCAGTGGCTGAGTGCAGGCTGAATTCCGGTGAACGTTTCTGCAGACGCCACTTCCCTTCTCCGTCGCTTGGCGAAACCCGGTTCCTGGCTCAACCTGCGGTTCACGGACATCTTCCGGAGCGAGGCGGTTATCACCGCGGTAGCAATCGGTCAGACGCTCGGATTCGCCGCTCTGTTCGGGACGTGGCTGGTCGTCGCTTTCGGACCGCTCGTGAGGACACAGCGGGCGCAGGCGGCCGAAGCCGAACCCACTGCCGCCTGAGGCGGAGCACACGGGGACAAACGGGACACGACACGGCGCGGCGCGCCTGGCACAGTCCTGGCCGAGATGGTGGGCGGTGCAGGATTCGAACCTGCGACATCCTCGGTGTAAACGAGGCGCTCTAACCACTGAGCTAACCGCCCCGGAAGCCACATCGGGCGGCGCAAAGGCCGCCTTGCGGCCGGGTTTGAGATCAGGACGAGGGTGGTGCCCAGGCCGGGACTTGAACCCGGATGGATTGCTCCATACGCCCCTCAAACGTACGCGTATACCAATTCCGCCACCTGGGCACGAAGAACTTCCGCGACGGCTCCACGTCGCTGCGCAGCGAACCTGGTGCCGAGGAGGGGATTTGAACCCCTACAGCCTTGCGGCCACTGGCTCCTGAAACCAGCGCGTCTGCCAATTCCGCCACCTCGGCGCACACAACAACCGGTGTTACCGGCCGCTGGCGAGGCGCCAGTCTATCACATCCCAGAACCGACCCGATGGATCGGCGATGTCGTTCGAGACCATATCGTAGACCCTGCTGGAAACGACCAGATCGTATTCGCGGAAGGCCAGCGGCAGGATAGGCAGCGAGGTCGAGAGGTACTGTTCAAGGGTCGAAACGGCCGCCTGTCGGGCTGCCGGGTCGACGGTCTTGCGAACGGTAAGGAGCAGCTGGTCGAGTGCCTTGTCCTGCACGCCCGACACGTTCGAACCACCGGAGCCCACCTGCGACGACAGGAGCAGCGGCCCCAGGTCCGGGTCGAGCCCGACATCGAAATCGACGATCGCCGAATCAAACTGCCCGCTATCCAGGCGCTCCACGTAGGTTGGGGCCGGGACGGCGTCGACTTGTACGACGAGCCCGATCGCTCGCCAGGCGCCGGCAACCTCCAGCGCGGTTCGATAGACCACTGCATTGCTGGCTTCGTCAAGCGTCAGCAGCTCCATGTCGTAAGCTCCCGTGGCCTTAGGACCCGCCCAGCCGGTCGAAGTGAAATGCCAGGCCGCGTCAGTCAGGTCGGCGTCCGCGCCCACCACGTCATAGGGCGTGGTGACGACGGAAGATGGGTCGTACCAGGGCGACCAGTTCGGAATAGGGAGATCGGCCGTGCTGCCCCTGCCTTCCAGAACCGTGGTCAGGAGAGCCTGGCGATCGATCGCGGCCAGGAGGCCGGTGCGGACGTTGACGTCGCGCAGCTCAGCGTGGTCCTGGCGCTGATTGACGACGACGCTGAGCAGGCTGGCCCACTGGTATGGCACGAGCCTCGACCCTGCCGTGGCGAGGGCCGCGTCGGTCGCCTCGGGCGTCAGACCGCCGACGGCATCGAGCTTGCCGGCCCGGAAGTCGGCCGCCGCAGAGGCGGAGTCGTCGTAGAAGGTCAGCTCAATCTCGGCCACGTCGGTGAGATGCGCCCCGCTGGGAAGCGGAACGGCCGTGGGTGTCGCCGTCGGAGTCGGGGTGGGGGTGGGAGCCAGCGTCGGAATCGGCGTCGGGCTAGGGGTCGGCGGCGGCGGCGCGGTGGCATTCGGCGTCTTGGCGGCCTTTGTTGGGGCGGGGGTGCTTGTCGCAAACACGATCGGGCTGGGGCTTGTGCTCGCAGGGGGCGCCGGCGGCTCGGCCAGGGCAAGGGCTCCAGCAACCGAAGCGACTCGCTCAAGGAGCGCGTCCGAGTAATCCAGCTCCAGGATCCGGTAAGGCCCGTCGCCGACAGGCCGCGAACTGTAGCTCGAGTCGGCGAGGCTGGCGACGGGTGTGCCGTGGAGCAGATGCGAAGGCAGGATTCCCAGTTCGGCTTGCTGCAAGAACCCGGCGATTGGAAGCGTCAGCGTGAAGGCGACCGTGTAGGGACCCTCCGCCACGGCGTGGACGCCCTGCCACGACGACCCGACGGGGCCGTCGTACTGGGCGTTCTGAACGAGGCCGACCGTGAACAGCACATCGGTCGAGGTCACGGGTTGCCCGTCTTCCCAGTAGGCGTCGTTGCGCATCTGGAAGGTGTAGGTGAGTCCGTCGGCCGAGACGGCCCAGGTCGCCAGGTCCGGCACTACCGTTCCGTCCGGGCCCGCTTTGACCAGACCGCGGAAGAGCAGCGCAACCAGGTCCTGGTCTGCCTGAGACCGCGCCGTCAGCGGGTTGATCGAACTTGGGTGGCCGAGAACGCCTTCGCGATACGGCATAACAGTACCGGCGAGGGAACTCGAGGCCTGCGGCCCAGATGAGGGCCCCGGAATCACCAGCGCGGCGCCCACGAGGGCCATAACCACGAACAAAGCCACGATGGCGAGGCGGTCGCGGCGATTCATGACTTCGCGTCCGAATCCAGGGCCAGCCTGCGACCGACCTCGTCAGCCGGTGAGAAAGTCCGCTCCAGCCGAGTCGCCCGCAAGATCAAGACTTGGGCAGGACGAAGCTCGCCTCGGAGAAGATGCAGAACAGGATCGCCAGAAGGATCGTGAACTGCCACAGGCGACGCTCGATCCCTCGGCGGCTGCGATACACGGACGAGTCGCCGCCGAAGGTGGCGGACAGCCCCGAACCGCGCGCCTGGAGGAGGATCGCCAGGATCAGGAAGACGCCGATGATGTCCTGGCCGATGGCGAGAGCTGGATTCACGGCTCGAAATGACCTCTCTGTAGGTCCGCCGACAACGGACCGGCGCATGTTAGCACACGACTGCAGCCCGGCGGCTGAGTGAGCCGAGTGACCGCGCGTTGGCCGAGTGACCGCGCGTTGGCCGAGTTGCCGAGGCGCGGCGCTTTTCGTCCCCGGCTATGCCTTCGCCAGGAGCGAGTGGCCGGTGACGTCCGGCCAGGGTTCGAGGCCGCCGACTTCGAGTAAGGTCGGAGTCACGTCCGCGAGGCGACCGTCATTGAGACGTTCGCCCTCAAGGAAGCGGCCGATGCCGAGCAGCGGCACCCGGTTGAGCGAGTGCTTCGTGACCGGGTTCCCGGCCTCGTCCTTCATTTCGTCGGCGTTGCCGTGGTCCGCGGTGATAAACAGAACTGCGCCGGGAGCCCCGGGATCAGCCGCATCCACGGCCAAAACCGCGTCGGCGACGCGCCCGAGACACGCATCCACGGTCTCGCAGGCTCTCACCGTCGCGTCCCACACCCCGGTGTGGCCGACCATGTCCGGGTTGGCGAAATTGGCCACGATCAGGTCGTACTTGCCGCCGGCTATCGCCCCAACCAGCGCATCGCAGACGCCCTCGGCGGCCATGGACGGCTGCAGGTCGTACGTGGCGATCTTGAGGCTTGGGATGAGCTGGCGGTCCTCGCCGGGCCACGGTGCCTCGCGACCGCCGTTGAAAAAGTAGGTCACATGGGCATACTTCTCGGTCTCTGCGACGTGAAACTGCGTCCAGCCGGCCTTGCTGACCGCCTCGGCCAGCGACGGCACCACCTCCGGTCCGAAGACCACACGCACCGGCAGATCGCTCTCGTATTCGGCCATCGTGGCGTACAGGATGCCCTTTGGCATCGCCCCGGCCGCGATCCGGTCGAAGCCGTTGAAAGTCGCATCGGCGAGCGCGTGGGACAGCTGCCGGCCCCGATCCGCGCGGAAGTTGCAGTGCAGCACGGCGTCGCCGTCGGCGACCGTCCCATGATCCACGCCATCGATCACCGTGGGCGTGATGAACTCGTCGTTCTCGCCGCGCGCGTATCCACCCTCCACTGCCGCCAGAGCGGAGGCGGCGTGAAAATCGGCCACCCCGTGAACGATGGCGTCGTAGCCCTTTTGGGTGCGCTCCCAGCGCTTGTCACGGTCCATGGCGAAATAGCGGCCGCCGATGGTCGCAATCCTGACGTTCGGATGGGCGGCCGCCAGCCGCCTCTCCAGGTCCGGTACGAACTCGATCGCGGAGCGCGGCGGAGTGTCGCGTCCGTCAAGCAGGCCGTGGATCCGAACGCGCTTCACGCCCTGGCGCGCGGCGAGCTCAGCCACGGCGACCAGGTGGCGGTCGTTGGCGTGGACACCGCCGGGGCCGACCAGGCTGATCAGGTGGAGCGTGTGGTCGTCCTCCTTCGCTCGAGCGCATAGCTCGAGAAGAACCGGCCGCGTGAAGAAGCTGCCCGATGAGATCGACCTGTCGATCCGAGGCAGGTCCTGGAGGACCTCCTGTCCCGTACCGAGGTTCAGGTGGCCGACCTCCGAGTTGCCCATCTGGCCCTTCGGCAGACCGACGAACTTTTCCGATGCCTCGAGAGCGCTGTGCGGCCAGCGGTCCAGGAATCCTCGCCAGTTGGGCATACGAGCCTGCGCGATGGCGTCGGCCCCGGGGTCCTTTCCGATACCGAACCCGTCGATGACCACGAGAACGATCGGGCGGG
>DASWZK010000070.1:0-3981 GCA_036404515.1 Candidatus Limnocylindrales bacterium | reverse complement strand
GGCGGGGGCCACCTTCGACTGGTACGAGAGCTCCGCCGCCTGGTAGCTCAGTGACGCATTCGCGACCGACTGAGCGGCCGACTGATTCGACTGGCTGATGCTCAGCTGCGTTGAGGTCAGGTTCTGCTGCGCCGACGTCAGGGCAGCCTGATCCTTGGCGATCGCGGTCGCGTCGGGCGGAGAGGCGGCCCAGTCGGCGGACAGCTGGTCCTGAGCCGTCGTCACGGCGGCCTGGGCCTGACTCAAGCTCGTGGCATTCTTCTGAGCCGTATCGGTCTGGCTGACCTGAGCCTGCTCGTAGCTGCTGTATGACTGGCTGAGGCTGTTCTTGGCCTGGGCGAGCGTGAGTGGGTCGGCCCCGCTCTGGGCCGTGGCGAGGGTTGACTGGTCCGCGGCGAGGGTGGCCTGGGCCGAGGTCAGCGCCAGCTGTGCGGCCGTTGCGTCGGCGGTCGCGAGAACGGTGCCCTTGGTCACACTTTGACCGACCTTCACCGCCACCGTTTGGACCGGCCAGGTCAAGGACGAGCTCGAGTTGCTGCTGCTGGAGCTGCTGCTGGTCGAACCCCCGGTGCCGGATGTCGTGGCGGCCGTGCTCACGATGTCGGCCGTGGCGCCGAACTCCAGCCCGTAGACCGTGCTCGCCGCGATCGTGCCGGTGGCCACTGACGTGGCGCTGACGGTGCCCGTCGAAACGGTCGACGTGATGTACTGAGAGCTAGACGACCCACCGAAAGCGGGGCCGACGACGACCAAGGCCACGGCCCCCAACCCCACCAGTATCAGTGCTATCGCTGCCAACCTGAGTTTCATTCATCCATGCCTCTCGAGTCTCGCAAAGTTGCGCCTGCCCCAGATAAAACCGGGAGATCGTTCCACCGACAAGGTTTATGTACCAAACTTCTGAACCTACCCTGAAAAGGATCCGGGCCCTGCGCTCGTCGCCAGCTGAGGCGAGCCAGGCGGGCGCCCCGCTCGGACCGCGGCCGGGACCTCCCGTCCTGCGACGGCGCCGGCCGGCCCGCCATGGGATCTACGTAGTAGCCTGAGTGATCATCGCCTTGGCCTGGTTGATCGGGATCGCGAAGCCCATGTCCTGGGCGTTGCTTGCGCTCGCCGTGATGATCCCCACGACCGAGCCGCTGGCGTCGAGAAGGGGTCCGCCACTGTTGCCGGGGTTGATGGCAGCGTCCGTCTGGATGAGCCCGGACAGGCTCTCCGATGTGCGCGTGGTCTGATCGCCCACGGTGATGCTGCGGTTGACCCCGGAGACGATGCCCTGGGTCACCGAGTCCGTGAAGGTACCGAGCGGGCTGCCGATGGCGATCGCCAGCTGCCCGACCTGGATGGTGCTCGAGTCACCGAGCGTCACGGGCGTCAGGCCCGCAGCGGTGATCTTGATCAGGGCAAGGTCGTGCGTCGCGTCGGTGGTCACGACCGTCGCCGGGAATTGGCGGTTGTCCTCGAGAGTGACCGTCAGCGACGACGCACCCGTGACAACGTGATTGTTCGTCAGGATCAGGCCGCCGGCCGTGACGATGAACCCGGACCCCGCGCCGGTGGCCGGCACCGAGAACGGCGTCACGCCCGAAATCCCGTTCGCCGTGATGGTCACCACTGAAGGCTTGACCTGGCTCGCAACCTGGATGATCGCGTCGGTCTGAGTGAGGCTGATCAGCTGTGCAGCGCCTGGCTGGGTCGTTGCGGTTGTGACCACGGCCGCGGGCCGTCCAGCCAGGGAGATGGCGACATACGTTCCCCCAGCCGAGAGTGAAGCTGAGAGCAGCGCCGCAGCCACGACGATCGGCCAGAGGCGGCGGGCGGGACTACCCTGCTTCGGCGGCTGGCCCAAGAATGACGGGGCAGCGGCGATTGCGGGAACCCAGGCTTGGTACGGAGGTTGGATCGACGGGGGCCCAGGTGGCTGAGTAGCGGCGAAGTTCTGCGCGCCGTGAGTGGGTACGCTCCAACTCGGCGCCGCGATGTCGGGAGCGGCATAGTTCTGCGGGGGGTAATTGGGCGGGGGGTAGTTCGGCGCCGCACCGATCCCCTGCGCGGGCTGGGCCGGCCAGTAGCCGGTCGGGTTAGACCATGGGGAACTGGCGGCGCTCGGGGCCGTCGGGGCAGTTGGGGCAGTCGGGGCAGTCGGGCTGAATCCTTCTGCCGTGCCGGTCTCGCCGGCTTCCGGGCGCCACAGCGGGGCGAATTCGTCCGGCTCAGGTCCCCCTGTATTCACCTGCGGGTCGGACGGGGCTCCCGACTGAGGCGGGTCATTAGGCTCATTTGCGCTCATTGCTGCGCTCCGTTGAGGCTCGTGTCGTTTCTTTGCCGAGTCCCACTTCTACTGGCCGCGGCTGAATTAAACCTGAATGCGCCATTTGGCGCGCTGCAGTGACGCGTGCGTCCCCACCCCGGCATCTCATCCGGGCTGCGGCGGGCTCGCTTGGGGGCGGCCGAGCCGGCCGGTCGACTAAACGTTTAGGTGGCCGCCACGTGGACGAGGGGCGGCGTTACGGGACCCGGCTGCTAGCATCCGCCCACATCGACCCAGTCAGAACCCCGGCTGCTAGCATCCGCCCACATCGGCCCACTCAGAACCAGGGAGCCTTGCCGAATGGCCACAGTAACGTTCGAGAACGTAAGCAAACGGTTCGGCGACGTCGTCGCCGTCGACGACCTCAGCCTCGACATCCGCGACGCTGAGTTCATGGTCTTCGTCGGGCCGTCGGGCTGCGGTAAGACCACGAGCCTGCGCATGATCGCAGGCCTCGAGGAGATCACCGACGGCACGCTGCGCATCGGCGAGCGGATCATCAACGACGTCCCGCCGAAGGATCGCGACATCGCGATGGTCTTCCAGAGCTACGCGCTCTATCCGCACATGACCATCCGCGACAACCTGGCCTTCGGCCTGAAGTTGCGCCACATCCCCAAGGCCCAAATCGAAGCCCGTGTCAAGGAAGCGGCTGCGATCCTCGACCTGACGCGTTACCTGGACCGGAAGCCGCGCGAGCTATCCGGCGGCCAGCGGCAGCGCGTCGCCCTCGGGCGAGCCATCGTGCGCGAGCCGGCAGTCTTCCTGATGGACGAGCCGCTCTCCAACCTCGACGCCAAGCTGCGCGTCGAGACCCGTGCCAACATCCTCCGCCTGCACCAGCGCCTCAACACCACGTTCGTTTATGTCACCCACGACCAGATCGAGGCCATGACGATGGGCAGTCGCATCATGGTCATGAACGAGGGCCGCCTGCAGCAGGTCGGCACCCCGCAGGAGCTATACGACCGGCCGGTCAACCGTTTCGTGGCGGGATTCATCGGCAGCCCGGCGATGAACTTCGCCACGGTCGAGGTCTCGGGCAGCGGTGACGGCGTTGCGCTCCAGGGTTCGAACATCACGGCTCCGGTCCCGCCGCAGTTCCGCCAATCGATCGGGACTGCCGGTCGGCAGCTGGTCATCGGCTTCCGCCCCGAGCACCTCGAACTCGGCCCGGTCAGCGGCGCCACGGCCACCGTGAACGCCAAGGCGGAAGTGGTCGAGTACCTGGGCAACGAGGAGCTGATCCACGGCTCCGGCGCAGGCCGCGACATCGTGGCCCTGATCGACTCCTCCTACCGGGTCCGCCCGGGCGACATGCTCGAGCTGCGGATCCCGCTGGATCGCATCCAGCTCTTCGATCCGGATACGAACTTCTCCCTCCCATTCGGACCGGCGACTGCCTGATTCTCGGGTTCAGGGGTCCAGGGCCCCGGCTTCGGCCGGGGCCGCCGAATACACCTAGCCTGTAGGCCATTCGCGGGGCTGGTCTTGCCAGTGCGAAAGCCGCTTGCGGGCTAGTGCAGAGTGCCCTCGGATCCGCCCGCAATGGACCACGTGGGCCGAGTGAGGTCCTCGGGTTGGCAGAGGAGGATAGCCATGCCATCTAAGGTAGGCCGCGTGGTGTGCCTGGGCTGCGGGAGGTTTCTGCCGAGGAGCGCTGCCACCTC
>DASWZK010000069.1:0-9728 GCA_036404515.1 Candidatus Limnocylindrales bacterium | reverse complement strand
GGCCTGCCGTGGACGGTGCTCGCCGCCATCGGCACCGTCGAGTCCGACAACGGCCAATCCACCCTTCCCGGCGTGCACTCCGGGGCGAACTCGGCCGGCGCCGAAGTTATCTGCGGGCCGGGATCTCCTTGCAGGCACGTGAGGGACGCCAGCGATCCGCGACGTGCCTCACGCCTATCCACAAGCTGTGAGCCACGTACGGCTAGCGTCCTCGCCTCATGACCGCGCCGGAGTATCGAGCTGAGCGCGCGATCTCCCCGGCCGACGGCGCGGTCTCCTGGGTGGTGGTCGACGGCGACCTCGCGCTTCACGCCGAGGGCTGCGCGTTCCTCGCCGGGCTGCGGGGGCGGGACCGGTCGATGAACACCGAGCGCCTCTACGCCGGGCGCGCCGCGTTGTTCTTGTCGTGGTGTGCCGGAGAGGGCATCTCGTGGACACAGGTCCGCCTCGACCAGATGGCGCGGTTCAAGCGATGGCTCGTCGCCGAGCCGCTCCCGTCGCGTCGCCGGGCGGCGGGCGGACAGAGGCGACATCGATCACCGGCCACGGCGGACGCGATCTTGGGGACGGTCTGCGAGTTCCTCCGGTTCTGCGCCATCCACGAGCTCGTCGACGCGGGCCTCGTCGCCAAGCTCTACGAGACCCGCGAGCTGCGCGTGCTCCCGCCCGGCTACGAGGCCGGCGAGGACGGCCAGTTCCGCGCGGTGCGATCCCGCGTGCTCCGCTTCGTCGTCCCCGAGACGCCGTTCGAGTTCATAGAGCCGGACCGCGTCGACGAGCTGGTGGCCGCCGCCACCAACGCCCGGGACCGCTTCCTCGTCGCGCTCGTGGCGATGACCGGCGCGCGTATCGGCGAGGCGCTCGGCTTGCACCGAGAGGACATGCACCTCCTCGCCGACTCCCATGTCCTCGGCTGCTCGGTGGCTGGCCCGCACCTGCACGTCCGGCGCCGGGCGGACAACGCGAACGGGGCACTCGCGAAGTCCCGGTTCCCCCGCTCGATCCCGGTGCCCGAGGAGGCGGTGACGCTGTATGCGGACTACGCGCACGAGCGCCACCTCCGGCTCGGCGACGAGGAGAACCCGTTGGTCTTCGTCAACTGCTACCGCCCACCGCTCGGCGCGGCGGTGAGCTACCAGAACGCGAAGGAGATGTTCGACCGCCTCGCCCATGCGAGTGGGATCGCGGTGCGGCCCCATCTGTTGCGCCACACGGCGGCCACGACCTGGCTTCGCCAGGGCACGCCCCGCGACACGGTGCAGGAGCTGCTCGGCCACGTGAGCCCCACCTCGATGCAGCCCTACCTCCACCCGAACGAACAGGACAAGCGCGAGGCCATCGAGCGGGGCGCCGCGTGGGCGAGGCGGCGGTGAGCGTGCGGGCCGTCGCACTGGCGGTGCCGTCCGAGCTTCCTGCTCGGCTCGATCATGATGCCTGGGCAGAGTACCTACGCGACCGCCTGCTCCCCGACGGCGAGTGGCGACCCGCCGAGTTCGACCCGACGCGGTGGCTGTTCACCGGCGATCCCGAGAACCCGATGACGACCTCAACGAGATGCCGGGTCGAGCGCTGCGAGTCGGTGGTCGCCTCCCGCTGCCTGTGTGGCTCGTGTCAGCGGGCGCTTCAGGCCAGCGATCTCCACGAGGACGAGTTCGTGCAGCGCTACCGACCGTCGCCGGCCCACCGGCACCTGACCGGCGAGTCGTGTGTGGTCCACCGGGACGGTGTCCGCTGCGAGCGACGGCAAGAGAGCAACCAGACCGGCTTGTGCCACGCCCATACGAGCCGTTGGAACCGAACCCGTGACCGGCTCGGGCTCAGCCGGGAGGAGTGGTGCGCCGGAGTCGCTCGGCCGCTGCCGCCCCGGCCCGCGTGCACGGTGGCGGGCTGCCCGGCCGACGCCAGGGTCGACGTCGGTCTGTGCGGCGGGCACTTCCGGGTCTGGCGGCTCGGCCAGGCCGCGCTGGGAATAGAGCGGCGCGAGGAAGCCGAGGCGTGGGCGGCCCGTCAGCCGCAGCGGTTGCGCGCCAACGAGTTCAGCCTCGCGGCGCTGGCGCCGACGGTCCGCGTCGAGGTGTTGTTCGCGCTGCAACAGCGCGACGCACAGGGGCAGCGGATCGATCCCCTCGCCGGCCGTGGCCTCGTGCGGGCGCTCGCCGGCCTGGACGCGCTGGCGACGACCGCGCTCCGCGAGCGGCGCGAGCGCGTCGGCCGCCCAGGGATCGCCAACGCCTACGGTCGCCTGGCGTGGCGGATCATCGACTTGACCTTCGAGGAGTTCGGCGGGGTCTCCCACACGAAGCGGGACACCTGGGACGCGCTGGCGCTCGACCTCGAGACACCACGGCCGGAGCGGCGCCCCAACCGGGCGGTGATCGACTTCACCCCGATCAGCCAGGAGTGGTTGCGAGCGGCCACCAAGCACTGGGTGGCGACCGTCCGTCCCGCGACCGGCGAGGTCAAGCGCGCCGTGCAGGCGGCCACGCTCGCATCGCTCACCCTGTCGCGCCGTCCCGGAGGCGGCCAACAGGCCGCCGGCGTGGGCTTCGCGGAGGTGACCGCCGCCTACGAGGCGATCAAGGGCGCCACCCGCGCGGACGGCCGGCTCTACGACAGCCACTATCGCCGGGGCCTGTGGGCGCGGTTCTGGGCGATCATCGACCTCGGTCGCGCGAGCGGCCTGTTGGAAGAGCTGCCGGGCAGCTTTGTCCGCCGGAGATCCTTACAGCGGATCGTCGCCGAGGAGGCGAACGAGGACCAGATCGGCAAGGCCGTCCCCGAGACGGTGATCGCCCAGCTCGACGCCCAGCTCGACCTGCTCGAAGCCGCCCATCCCTACGGCCGGGTGTGGCCGGTCGCCGACACGTCCGCGATGTTCTGCACCGCGTACGTGATCTTGCGCGACACCGGGCGGCGCCCCGGCGAGGTGGTGTCGCTCTCCGCCGACTGCGTCGAGGTCGACGACGGCGAGCACGCGCTTGTCTACGACAACCACAAGAAGCACCGCCTGCGACGGCGGCTGCCGATCACCGCCGAGACGGCCGCCATGATCGGGGAGTGGCAGGCGCGGCGAGCAACCCTGTTGCTGCCCGCGTCTGCGCAGAAGTGGTTGTTCCCCGCGCCCAACGAGTCCTCCGGGCCGGGGCACCTCACCACGATCCGGCTCTCCACGGCGCTCCGGCGCTTCGTGGCGGCGATCCCGGTGCTTTCGAGCGACCTGCCCGGGCCGGACGGCACGCCGCTTCCCTTCGACCGCTCGGCGATCTACCCCTACGCCTTCCGCCACTCCTACGCCCAGCGGCACGCGGACGCCGGGGTGAGCGTGGAGATCCTGAAGGAGCTGATGGACCACAAGGATCTCTCGGTCACCCAGGGCTACTACACCGTCAGTCTCAAGCGGAAGCGCGAGGCGATCAAGATCATGAGCCGCTACGTGCACGACCGCGCTGGCAACGCCCGGCCGGACTCCGGCTCGGCGGCCCACTACGAGCTCCGGTCCGTCGCGGTCCCCTTCGGCAACTGCATCGAGCCGAGCAACGTCAAAGCCGGCGGGAAGGCCTGCCCGATCCGCTTCCAGTGCGCCGGCTGCGGCTTCTACCGGCCCGACCCCTCCTACCTCCCCGCCATCGAGGAGCACATCAACGCCCTCCGGGCTGACCGCGAGACGGCGCTCGCGATGGACGCCGACGAGTTCGTCGTGCGCAACCTCGCCGACCAGGCGGACGCCTTCGCCGGGGTCGCGGTGGTGATGCGCGACAAGCTGCAAGCCCTTCCTGACACGGAGCGGGCCGAGGTCGAGGAGGCGAGCATCCTCCTACGCAAGGTGCGCGCCGGCCGCGATGCTGGCCGTGAGCACAAATCGTTACCGCTCACCATCGCCGAGCAGCCATGACGACGGCTCCGAAGGTCGATCAGATGATCGACGCCCGGCGCCACGACAGCACGACGAAGCGCAGCCGCGTGCTTGCCACGGTCGAGAAGATGCTGCGCGAGGGACGTCCGATCACCTTCGCCTCGGTCGCGCGCGAGGCCAAGGTCTCCACCTGGCTCGTCTACGCCCCCGGCCTCCGAGAAGCGGTCGAGGAGCACCGAGCCCGGCAGTCCGACCGGGCCACCACCGAGCGCCGGCCACAGCGCGAGGCATCTGGCGATGCGACCGATCTCGCCCTCGCCCGCGCCGAGATCACCCGGTTGCGGGCCGAGCGCAACGAGCAGCAGCGTCGAGAACGGCTCGCGCTCGGCTCGAAGCTCGACGACATCGCGAAGGCCGACCTCCTCGCCCGGCTCGACGAGCTCACCCGTCACAACTCCGAGGTCCTTGCCGACGCGGCGCGGCAGGGCTCCGAGAACCACGTCCTGCAGGCCCGCGTCGTGGAACTCGAGGACGACCTCGCTGCCGCGCGGACGAGCCTGCGCCGGATGATCCGCACCGGGAACCTCCCCGCCGAGCGCTCATAGCCCCTCGGACCGCGGACGCCGCGGTCCAGCCAACCAAGTCCCGCTCCCTCGCCTCGCCGCGGCCGGGTCCCGCCGCGCCCGCGAACGCGTCATCACCAACACCTGATCGGGCAGCCATTGCCAATGAAAATACGAAAGGAGGGTGCCCTTGCTCACCCTGCGCACCACCGGCACCATCGGCGCGTCACTCGTCCTTCTCGTCGCCGTGCTTGCCGCCGGGGCCGGCGCCGGAGTCGCCTCCCTCCTCGGCGGCGGGGACAGCGCCCCGTCGGCCACTGCCACGAGCGAGATCCCGGCCGCGATGCTCACCCTCTACGAACAGGCCGCGGCGAGCTGCCCAGGTCTCCCCTGGAGCGTGCTCGCCGCCATCGGACAGGTCGAGAGCGACCAGGGACGCGACAATGCAACCTCCTCCGCCGGCGCCGAAGGGCCGATGCAGTTCTTGCCGTCGACGTTCGCTGAGTACGACGAGCCGGTCCCCCCGGGCGGGGCCAACCCGCCGAGCCCCGACGACCCGACCGACGCGATCTACGCGGCGGCACGCGACCTCTGCGCGAACGGGGCACGCGACGGCGCCGACCTCTCGGCGGCCGTATTCGACTACAACCACTCCGAGAGCTACGTCGCCGAGGTGCTCGACCTCGCCAACTCCTACGGCGAGACGGCGGCCGAGGCCGTCGCCACGAGCACCGCAGGCGGGATCGCGCTCGACTGGGCGCTCGCCCAGGTCGGCACGCCCTACGTCTGGGGCGGCGAGACGCCCGGCGTGGGCTTCGACTGCTCCGGGCTCGTCCAGGCCGCCTACAAGGTCGCCGGCGTCAGCCTGCCCCGCGTCGCCCAGGACCAGTTCGATGCCGGAGCGCAGCTCCCACCGGGCGCTCCGCTCGAGCCCGGCGACCTCGTCTTCTTTGGCGGCGGCCCGGGCGATGTCGAGCACGTCGGGCTCTACGTCGGTGTGCAGGGCGGCCAGGCGGTCATGGTCGACGCACCGCACACCGGGGCGGACGTGCGCGTGGAGCCGTTCCCGACGACGATCGGCGCCTCCTTCGGCGACGAGGGGTTCGTCGGCGCCACCGACCCGGCGGCCTGAGGTGCTCCGGAGTCACTCATGGTCATACCGGGTTATACTCATGGGTGTGAAAACCGCGATCTCCGTCCCAGACGCCACCTACGAACGGGCATCGAAGCGTGCACAGGATCTTGGCATGAGCCGTTCCGAGTTCTTCTCCCGTGCCGCCGCCCGCTACCTCGATGACCTGGACAGTGAGTCGGTGACGCGTCAGATCGACGTGGCCGTCGCCGCGCTCGCCGAGGACGACGACTCTGCCACCGACGCGGTGAGAGCCGGCCACCGGTTGCTAACCGACACCGCAGACGACTGGTGATCGAGCGAGGCGGCATCTACTGGGCCGACCTCGGGGCGCCGGGCGGTTCGCGACCGGCCAAGCGGCGACCGGTGCTCGTCATCTCGGCCGCCACCTACAACCGGAGCCGCCTGGCCACGGTCCTCGCCGTGGTCATCACCTCGAACACCGCCTTGGCCACGATGCCCGGCAACGTGTTCCTCCCCGCCAGTGCCACCGGGTTGCCCCGGGACTCGGTCGTCAACGTGACCGCTCTCGTCACCTTGAACAAGACCGACCTCAGCGAGCACGTTGGCGATGCTCCGCCGGCGCTCCTGAACGAGGTGGACCGAGGTCTTCGCCGGGTCCTCGACTTGTAGTTTCGACGAACCCTCGACAACGCCCGCGAATACCGCACGGGCCGACGGTCATATCCCTGGCTGACGGGGCGAGGGCCGGTCTTCAGATGACGGTGCCGCACGTGCCTCGGATCACCACATCTCGGCTGCCAGGGAGTTTCCCGCTCACCTGGAGATAACCGAAGGACCCATGCAGTTCGAGCCCGCCACCTTCGCCGCCTACGACGAGCCGGTCCCGCCCGGCGGTGCCAAACCACCGAGCCCGTATGACCCGATCGACGCCGTCTACGCGGCTGCCCGCGACCTGTGCGCCAACGGGGCCGAGAATGGCGCCAACCTCTCGGCCGCCGTCTACGCCTACAACCACTCCGAAACCTACGTGTCTGAGGTCCTCGACCTCGCCAACTCCTACGGCCAGACCGAAGCCCAGACCGTCGCCGCCGGCACCGCGGGCGGGATCGCCGTGGACTGGGCGCTCGCTCAGGTCGGCACTCCGTATCTCTGGGGCGGTGAGACCCCCGGTGTCGGCTTCGACTGCAGCGGCTTGGTCCAGGCCGCCTACAAAGCGGCTGGCATCACCTTGCCCCGGACTGCACAAGCGCAGTACGACGCGACCACCAAGCTTGCGCCCGACGACCCGCTCGAACCCGGCGACCTGGTCTTCTTTGGACGCGAACCATCCAATGTCGAGCATGTCGGGATCTTCGTCGGCATGGAGGGCGACCAAGCCGTGATGGTCGACGCCCCGTACACCGGTGCCGACGTCCGCGTCGAGTCATTTCCCACGACGGTCGGTGCCTCTTGGGGAACTGGCACCTACCTCGGTGCGACTTCCGTCTGAGACCGATCGATGTCGTGAGGACGATCACGACAGTTCTACGTGCCACACCCCGCACCAAGTGTCAGGAACGGAGCGAGTCAATCACTCTGGGATCGGGGAACGACGCTCGGGCACGGCGCTTATTGTGAGCGGCTTGCCGGAGATGCAGCACGGGTGCAGGCCTGCCAGAGAGGACCAAGTTCCTTAGGTGCTCCCCCTTCTCAGCCGCGCCGAGCGCGTCACGGAAGTTCCCCTCCAGTCAGTGAGGACCAGAAGACGCGAGCAGGTAGAGGTCGAACATCGAACAGGAGGGCAAGCACGATCGTGGCGTGCGGTCGCTCAAGTCGTGCCGGGCCCTCGTGCTGGAGGACACCCGAGGCGTGGACGCGTGGACGCTCTGGGTCACGATGTCCTCCTAACGAGCTCGCTCGCGCCCACCGGCAACAGGCCACGAGCTTCAGGACGCCTGTAGGGCAAAGGCTGGTAACAGTTCGCGGGAGAGACGGCTCGGGATCGAGTCGGCCGATGTCGGCCGACAGAGGAAGTATCCCTGCCCATAACGAATGCCAAGTCCCCGGAGTACCTCGAGTTCCGCTACGGTCTCGATCCCCTCGGCGATGATCTCGGCCCCGGTTCGCGAGGCAAAGCTCACGAGCGCGGCCCCAAGAGCACTACGCACCGGGTCGTGTTCGATGCCGCTGGTCAGCTCTCGGTCCAGCTTGATCAGGTCGGGGGCGAGCTTGAGGATGTGGGCAAGACTTGCAAAGCCCGCACCGGTGTCGTCGATGGCCAGGCGCACGCCCATCAAGCGCAGCTGCTTGAGGGCGTGCGACAGCCGCGGATAGTCGTCGACCCTGACCTGCTCGGTCAGCTCCATGACCACGCGCCTCGAATCGCAGGCTGCGACGAGCTGGCGGACCTCGTCGGAGCCCATCGCCTCGGGACCGGCGTTCACGCACAGGGCGACACCTAGGGGAAGCTGAGACAGGGCCGCCAAGGCTTTCTTCACCGACACGACCTCGAGCTCGACCCCGACACCCATCGCGTGCGCGTCGGCGAACCAGACATCCGGGGTTCGTCTCGGTCGTCCTGAGAACCGAGCAAGAGCCTCGACTGCGAAGCACTTCCCGCTCGTCAAGTCGAACACCGGCTGGAACAGATGAGTGAGGCCGCGTCCTTTGAGGAAGTGATCGATCCGGCCTCTTGTCTCGAGTCTTCCCGACGCTCCTGGGTTCAAGACGTCGGCTACGAATCGCTCCTCTGCTTTCCGGTCATCCCCGTCGAACACCGATGCGCTGGCCGGGCCGTGCCAGGCGCCCGAGAGCAACGTGTCGGTGACCCCCGCCAGGTCGACGGCGGCTGCAATCACGACGCTGATGAACTGGGCGAGAGTCGTCAGCGTCGCGACATCGCGGTCGTCGAACGCCCGCGTCCGAGACGAGGTGACGCTGAACACCCCGACCGTCTGGTTGCCACGCCAAATAGGCACACAGACCGCCGAGACAACGTGAAATCCATGGCAGAGGTCGAGCTCAACACGAGAGTCGCTCTCGGCATCATCACAGCAGAGCGTCTCTCCCGTTCGGAACGAGAGCCCAGCGAGACTCCCATCCAGGGGTATCCTGCCGCCGATCTGCTCTTTCAGATAGCCCGAGCAGCACTCGAGGGTCAACCACGCTGCGTCGTTGGCGAGCCCGACGAAGACGCCGTCGGCACTTTCGAGGAGGGTCATCGCCTCATCAGCGACCCTCTGCATCAACATCACCGGGTCGGCGGCGCGTCTGATCGCCTCCTCGAGGCCAGTTCGTTCCATCACACACGCCTGCCTTTCTCGCAAACTCCGAAAGGCTCTCGGCACGGCTATTGACTACGGCCACATGGCCTGACGCGAGACTTCTCTCCACTTTGCTTATCGGACGAAATGTGGCCCAAGTTGAGGCGCCACCTCCCCGGCGAGCTCCAGGCCCCAGCTGGCAACGCTGCCGCCGGGTCGCCCAGGAGTCCTGAAATCGTCAGCGAGGGTGTCAGCGCCGGGAGACGGGATGGGCCGACGTCCAAGAGCACCCTTAAGCGACGCCGTTTTGTGGCCGATGGAAATTCTTGCTTGTTGCTGGGGACACCGGTGAGCATGAGATGGGCAACGGAGGCCATGGTCGACACTTTCAGGTACCGGTTGGTGCAGTACAGACGCCAGCCTCTGCTCGCGGGCGAGAGGGAAGTGGAAGCAATCCTGAAGGTGTTGAGCATCAACGACGCTCAGGGCTGGGAATTGGACCGCTTCTACGATTCGGGCTCAGACAATGGGTACCGGAACATCCTCTTCAAACAGCGCATTCCAAAGTGACGATCGTTTTCGGCTGAGAGTTGCAACGGCCCCCAGCCGTGAACCGAGGGCCGCGCGCGTAGCTCCATTGACCCGAGCTGCGCCTCGACCGTACCAAGCAAGCCGCTGATGTCACTTCGGCCCCGGTTCGTCCTCGGTCATGCATATTCCTGAAACCCGCCCTCCCCCTCGTCCTCGCTTCACCCTGGGCAGGTGGGACGGTCGCCCGCCCTGGCCCCTGCCGTCCGTCCATCGTCTGCTCCGGGATCCCATCCTGGCTTGTCGACTCTCGCACTGGTTTGATGTCGCTTTGCGTGCCGTCCCTTGCATTCTCGCCGCGTGGTTGGGAGTGGGCTTGAGCACAGACCGGCCGCAAACCGCCGCGCACCGGAGAGGGCGAGGGGCAAGAAGGGGGACCAGCGAAG
>DASWZK010000068.1:0-11266 GCA_036404515.1 Candidatus Limnocylindrales bacterium | reverse complement strand
TGGAAATGGCTGCTGCCGGCCTCACTTCTCAACCTCTTTGTGACGGCGACCGCCGTCGTCCTCTTGAACCGGTGATCGCGCGATGAGCTTCGTTCCGGGCCTCGGCATAGCAAAGGGCATGGCGCTGACGCTGCGCCGCTTCTTCGAGCCGAAGGCCACCATCCAGTACCCGGAGACCGCGCCCGACATCGCCGTTCGCTTCCGTGGACGCCTGCAGCTGCTCTACGACGAACTGGGCAACCTCAAATGCGAGACCTGCTTTCAGTGCGCGCAGGCTTGTCCGGTAGAGTGCATCGACATGGGCGGCTTCGACACCATGGGCCGCTTCCACGTCCACTGGGGTGCGCCCGAGCAGTACGCCGAGCGGCGCGAGAAGTCCGCCCTGCGAAGGTCGGGCCGGCCGGTCCCGGATCCCGCGTACAGCCACTTCGATCCGGTCGACACGGCCGTGGTCGAGGGCATCCTCGAGAAGTACGACTTCGACCCCAGGCAGATGCTGGCCATCCTCGAGTCGATCCAGCGAACTTACGGTTACCTGCCCGTGGCCGCGCTCAAACGCGTCAGTCAGGTTTCTGGCGCCCCGTACGCGCTGATCTACGGCACTGGCACGTACTACAGCCACCTGCGTTTCGAGAAGCCCGGCCACATCGTCGCCGTCTGCCTGTGCACTTCCTGTTTGGTGGCCGGCTCCAGCCGTATCGCGGGAACGCTTGCCAGAGAGCTCGGGACGGAGATCGGCCGCGGATCCGCCGCGGGCAGAGTTGACCTGAAGCAGCTTCCAAGCCACGTCCCCGGCGCAACGTCGCCGCTGGTCACGCTCGACGGCAAACCGCAACCCGTAACCGCCACGGGCGTCGCCGCCTGGGCCCGGGCGCTGGCCGGCAGGAGCCTGACATGACGGCCGCCAGCATCCTGGCAACCCCGGCCAGATTCCCTCGCCTGCTGCTGCCCGCGACCCCCGCGCAAGACCCGCTCGACCTCGATGCAGCCCTGGCGGCCGGCGCCTTCGCCTCCCTGCGGTCCGCCGTCGACGAGCCCAGGGCCGGCGGCGTTATCGACGCCCTCGTCGAATCCGGGATGCGGGGCCGCGGCAGCGGGGGCTTCCCGATCGGCGAGAAATGGCGGGCCTGCGCTCGAACCGAGGCGGACCGCCGCTTCGTGGTCATCAACGCCTACCAGGCCGACCCGGCCGTGCTGACCGACCGCGTCTTGCTCGAGACCAACCCCTACGCCGTAATCGAGGGCGCGGCCATCGCCGCCTTCGCGGTCGGAGCGAGCGAGGTCATGGTCGCGCTCCGGGCCGAAGCGGCGGACACCATCCAGGCGGTCGAGACGGCCGTTACCGCTGCCGAAGCGGCCGGCTGCATCGGTGGCGACGTCCTCGGCAGCGGGGCGGAGATCCACTTCTCGATAAAGCCCTTGCAAGGCTCCTACCTGCTCGGCGAGGAAACGGTCCTGCTCAAGGGCCTCGAGGGCAGGCGCGGCCAGCCGGAGCAGCAGCCGCCATACAGCACGACTCGAGGCCTCTTCGGGGCGCCGACTCTGATCCACGGCCCGCAGACGTTCGCCGCGGTGCCGACGATCCTGTCCGGCGGAATCGCCGGCTTCCCCGAAACCGGCGCGCAAGCCTTCGCTGGCACGATCCTCATCCAGATCTCAGGTGCGGTTGCCAGGCCTGGAATCGCCGAGGTTCCGTTCGGGGTGACGATCCAAGAGATTCTCGACGTGGCCGGCGGCGTCCCGTCCCCACACAAGGTCAAGGCGCTGCTCGTGGGCGGCCCATCGGGCGGCATCCTGCCGCCGGAGAGCCTGAGCGTCGGCTTCGACCACGACTCCCTCGAGACGGCCGGCGCGCAGGTCGGCTCCGGCTCGATCGTGGTCATCGACCAGCACACCTGCGTCGTCGACCTGGCCGCCGTCCTAACTCGATACTGTGCCGACCAGGCGTGCGGCAAGACGATTCCCTGCCGCATCGGCCTCCGTCGGCTGGCCGAGATCGGAGCCCGCATCTGCGAGGGCCAGCCACGGGCCGACGAGATCGCGCGCCTGACCGACCTCTCCGCCGACATCGTCGGCAGTGCCCTGTGCGACCACGAGCGTCGCGCCACCCTCGCCCTCCTGAGCGTCGTCCGGTACTTTCGCGACGAGCTCGACGCCCACATCGTCCGCAACACCTGCCCCGCCGGGGTCTGCCAGCCAAAGGCTGCAGCCCGCGCCAGGCCCGTCGGCTGAGGCGTCCCATGCGAGAACCGACCCTTCGCCCCAGCCCCAGCTCACCGCCCTCGAGCGCGCCTGCCAAATCCCGCAGGTCCGGCAAGGCTTCCAATGAGACTCCGGTTGAGCCGGCCTCGACCGAACTCTCGACCAACCCGATCGCACCGGAAACGGCTGCAATGGAAACCTACGAGCAACATCTCGCGGATTCGCCGCGCGGTCTGCGACCGGAGGCGAATCAGAAGGCGGTCTGGAACAGGCGCGCCGGTCGCCCCGACAGCCGGCCGGACTCCAAGACCCCATACGACACGCTCATCCCGTTCGACGACTCGCTCGCGGAGCGCCTGATCACGGCCCAGGCTCCCCAGCGGCCACTTTCGACCCCCGTCTTCCGGATGGAAGTGGACGGCCGCATCGTCGAGGGATGGGAAGGCCAGACGATTCTCGAAGTCTGCCGCGCCAACGGTATCGAGATCCCGACCCTCTGCTACGAACCGAAGCTGCCTGGCTTTGGGGCGTGCCGGATGTGCGTTGTCGAGGTCGAAGGCGAGGAGCACCCCCCGATCTCCTGCTCTCGCGCCGCGGAAGCGGGCATGGTCGTCAGCACCCAGACCGACCAGCTCCGCCGTTTGCGCCGCACGAACCTCGAGCTGATCTTCAGCGACCACAACGCTTACTGCCTGCCGCCCTGCCAGAACAAGTGCCCGAGCCATATCGACATCCCGGGCTTCCTGAAGGCCAACGCCGAGAGCCAGTTCCGCGAGTCGGCCCGGATCTTCAAGCGGACCATTCCCTTCCCGTCGATTCTGGGTCGCGTCTGCCCGGCGCCCTGCGAAGACCACTGCCGCCGCGACGAGGTCGACGAGGCCATCGCCATCCGCGACAGCCACCGCTACGCCGGAGACGTCGTCCTCGCAGCGCAGAAGGGCGGCATCGAGCCGCCGCTGCCCTTCGAAACGGAGGCGAAGAGCGGCAAGCGCGTGGCGGTCATCGGCTCCGGCCCCGCCGGCATGTCCGCGGCCTATTACCTGCTCCTCTCCGGTCACGACGTGACCGTCTTCGAGCGAGACCCGGCGCCCGGCGGAATGCTCCGCTACGGCATCCCCGAATACCGCCTGCCCAAAGCCGACGTTCTCGAGCCCGAGTACGAGGCCGTCTGGCGCCTCGGCGCCCGCCTGGTCTGCAACGAGGCCCTCGGTCGCGACTTCACCCTGGACGACCTGCGCGAGCAGGGCTTCGATTCGACCGTCGTCGCCACCGGCTGCTACGACACCAACAAGCTCAACGTCGCCAACGAAACCGCCGATGGCGTGATCGACGGCCTCGAATACCTCCGGATCGCCACCCTGGGCCTGCCCTACCCCGGCCACAAAGGCAGCCGGGTCGTGGTCGTCGGTGGCGGGTTCACCGCCATGGACTGCTGGCGGACATCGATCCGACAGGGCGCCAGGAAGGTCACTCTAGTCTACCGCCGCGACATGAAGGACATGCCCGCCTCGAGCGAGGTCCACGAGGCCCTCGAGGAGGGCGGCACGGCCATCTTCCAGGCCGGTCCGACGCGTGTCCTCGTCGACGCCAACAACAAGGTCGCCGGCGTCGAGTTCATGCGCATGCGACCCGGCGCACCCGACGCCAGTGGCCGGCGCCGCCCTGAGCCCGCGCCCGGGACCGAGTTCGTCATCGAATGCGACCGCGTCCTGCTCGCCATCGGCCAGGGCCCCGACCTGTCGTGGATCGGCCCGGGCAACGAGGGCGTGGCTGCAGTCAGGAACCGGCTCAATGCGGACGCGGTCACCTTCGAGACGGGTCGGCCCGGCGTCTTCGGCGCCGGGGACGTCCGGATCGGAGCCGCGACCGTGGTTCAGGCCATAGCCGAGGGCCGGCGCTGCGCCTACGCCGTCGATGCATACCTGAAGGGCGGCGACCTGGCCGAGCTTCGAACCAGGCAGACGCTGGCGGAGGTTGAGCCGACCTTCCTTTCGATCGTGCCGTATGCGGACGAGCCCAAGGCGGCTCGACACCGCCTCAAGTCGCTGCCGGCGAGGGAGCGGTCGAGGAGCTACGTCGAATACGAGATCCCGTACACGGCCGCCGAGGTTATGGCCGAGTCCACTCGCTGCCTCCAGTGCACCTGCGAGGCGTTGGGCAACTGCGACCTGCGCCGCCTCGGCATCGAGTACGGCACCACGCTTCAGACCCTGGACCCGGGCCATGATGAGGGCGCCGGCTTCCGAAGCGTCACCGAAAACCGCTTCACCGGCGCCAACCACGACTACATCCGCGACGACAGCCACGCCTTCATCCTGCGCGAACCCTCGCGCTGCATCGACTGCGGGCGCTGTGCCGCCGTCTGCGCGGACGTCGTCGGCGCAGCCTGCTACGACTTCATGCGCAGCGGCTTCGACACCCTCGTGACGACGCCGCTCGACATGAGTCTCAACGACACGCCGTGCGTCTCTTGCGGTCGATGCGCCGAGACGTGCCCGACGGGCGCCCTGATGCCGAAGCCGCGGGTGCTCGAGAAGTACGACGTCGACGAGAGCCGCTGCATCCTGTGCGGGATCTGCGTCGACGCATGCCCGTACGACGCCCTGCGCGGAGGTCCGGACAACGAACTCGCCCATACGGGCCGCGGCGACCCGGAGATCGACCTGATCGGTCTTGCAGACGTCGAACGCGAGACCGAGGTGACCTACATTCGACGCGAGCGCGACTGGCTGGCCCATGCTCTCGCCGAAGGACGCATCGAAGACCCTGGGGCGAACCTGCCGGCGCTGCCAGTGTCCCTCGCCGGCGCACCCGGCGATCGCAACGGAGCCAATCGACAGTGACCGTCATGTCGCTCCGGGTCGGCTCGCCGACCCGACAGGAGGAGGGAAGTGAGCCATGCCGATAGGCAACTCGATCCCACTGGTAGGCGTCCGCTGGGACGACGTCCTGTTCGTCGTCCTGGCCGCCACGCTCCTCGGGTCGGCTCTGCTGGTCGTCACTCTGCGCGACATCATCCGCTGCGGCCTGGCCCTGACGCTCTCTTTCGCATCCCTGGCGGGGATCTACGCCCTGCTGGGAGACCCGCTCGTCGCCGCGACCCAGGTCCTCGTCTACATCGGCGCGATCAGCATCCTGATCCTGTTCGCCATCATGATGACCCAGACCAAGAACGCCCCCACCCGGCTGGTCTTCCAGACCCAGGCCTGGATCGCGGCCGTGGCCGCGGCAGTGATCGCCGTCGTGATCGCCGCCACGGTCCTGGCCACGGCCTGGCCGTCCGGCGGGCAGCGGCTCGCGACCGGAACAGCCGACGTGGCCCACCTGCTGTTCAGCGACTACGTTCTGCCGTTCGAGGTCGTCAGCGTGCTGCTGACCGCGGCCGTCGTCGGCGCCGTCTACCTGGCCCGCCGCGAGGTCAGCCGACGCGAGGAGGATCGGTCGTGAGCAACTCGCTCGACTCGTACCTCGTGCTGTCGGCCTTCCTCTTCGCCATCGGCACGTTCGGCTTCCTCGCTCGCCGCAACGCCATCAGCATGCTGATGTCCATTGAGCTGATGCTCAACGCCGTCAACCTGAGCATCCTCGCCTTCGGAGCTTTCGAGGCTCAGTTGAAGACTCACGCCTCGGTCATCGCCCTCCTGATCATCGCCGTGGCGGCGGCCGAGGCGACGGTAGGCCTGGCGATCGTCATCGCCATCTACCGGAACCGCAAGACCCCACTCGTCGACGAGTACGACTCGATGCGGGAATGAGCGCCTTGAAGTCGCCGCTCAATCGGTCCAAGCCGGTATTGGCGCCTGCGCTCGCTCGCTCACGCATGCCCCAGATGTGCTCGTGCGCGTGCTCGGTTCCGCCTGGGCCTGAACACGCCGGAGCGGCTCTGTCCGGTGAAACCGAACCGCAGGCTTGGGGTGGAGGACCCAAGTCATGACATTCCTTATCCCGCTCATTCCGCTGCTGCCGCTGGCGGGCTTCGCCGTCACAGGACTCTTCGGCCGCCAGATGGGCAAGGAGTCGCACCGGATCGCCGTCTGGGCGGTGGTTGCCTCGTGGCTGGTAGCGATGGTCGTCGCCTTCGGCGCCCTGACCCACACTCTCGGCTTCGGCGAAACCGGCGCCGATATCACGCTCTGGAACTGGATCCCCGCGACCGGCTTTCACGCCGACATGGGCTTCTTCGTCGACGCGCTGACGGCCTGCCTGCTGATCGTGGTCACGACCATCGGCATGCTCGTCCACTTCTATTCGATCGGCTACATGGCCCACGACCCGGGGCGGTGGCGCTTCTTCGCCTACCTGAACCTGTTCATGTTTTCGATGCTGGTCCTGGTCCTGGCCGACAACTTCCTCCTCGTCTTCGCCGGCTGGGAGCTGGTCGGCCTGTGCAGCTACCTGCTGATCGGCTTCTGGTACCCGCGCCGGTCCGCGGCCGAGGCGGCAAAGAAGGCTTTCCTGGTCAACCGCGTTGGAGACATGGGCTTCGCCCTGGGCATCATGGCCATCTGGACCCAGCTGGGGACTCTCAACATGCAGGCCGTTTTCGCGGCATTCGGCAACGTCCCCCACAGCTGGCAGATCGCCATCGCCCTGCTCATCTTCTGCGGTGCCGTTGGGAAGAGCGCCCAGTTCCCACTTCACGTCTGGCTGCCGGACGCGATGGAAGGCCCCACGCCGGTCTCCGCCCTGATCCATGCCGCGACCATGGTCAACGCGGGCGTCTACCTGGTGGCTCGCTGCAACCCGATCTTCGGAGCCGCGCCGGAGGTCATGGTGGTCGTAGCCGCGGTGGGCATCTTCACTGCCATCCTGGCCGCCTCGATCGCCTTCACCCAGACCGACATCAAACGCGTCCTCGCCTACTCGACACTCTCCCAGCTCGGCTACATGTTCGCCTCTCTGGGCGTTGGGGCGTGGACGGCTGCGATCTTCCACCTGATGAGCCACGGCTTCTTCAAGGGCCTGCTCTTCCTCGACTCCGGTTCTGTTATCCACGCCGTCGACGGCGAGCAGGACATGCGCAGGATGGGCGGCCTGGCCCGCAAGATTCCGATCACCTACGCGACCATGCTCATCGGTTCGGTGGCGATCTCCGGCGTCCCACCACTCGCCGGGTTCTTCTCAAAGGACGAGATCCTGGGCGGTGCCTTCAAGAACGGATTCCTGTGGGTGTGGGCCATCGGTTTCGTCGTGGCCGGCATGACGGCCTTCTACATGTTCCGGCTCATGGGCATGACCTTCTGGGGCGAGAGCCACGTCGACCCGGAGAAGGAGGGCCACATCCACGAGTCGCCACCGACCATGACAAGGCCGCTCATTCTGCTGGCCATCCCCGCGATCTTCCTGGGCGTGCTCATCGGCTTCCCGCCGGAGTCGGGGCTGCTCCACCAGTGGCTCAATCCCGTCTTCGAAGCCACGATCGCCGCCAGCGGCCGGACCGAGGCGGCCTACAACTTCTTCGGCATCGACGGCGTGCTGGCGATCGCCACTACCGGCCTCGTGGCAATCGCCATCGTCTTCGCCTGGCGCCTCTTCGGCGTGAACATGCCGGCCCTCGGCCTGCGAGCTCAGCCGCGACCGGATCAGGTTCGCGAGTTGAGCGCCAGACCCGGCCTGGCGTTCCTGTACCGAGGCTCTTCGAACAAGTGGTGGTTCGACGATCTCAACAACCAGCTATTCGTGGTCTGGGGCGGCAAGCTCGCGGCCGCGGTTTTCTGGTTCGACCGGACGATCGTCGATGGAACCGTCAACGGCATCGGTGTCGTCACTACCGGCGCCGGCACGAGGCTCCGTCGGGTCCAGACCGGCCGGGTCCAGAACTACGCCCTCGGTATCGCCTTCGGCCTGATCGCGATGGCCATCGGCTATCTCATCATTGCGGTTCGGTAGGAGGACGAGACGATGAACCTGCCGATCCTGAGCCTGATCACGTTCACGCCCCTCATAGGGGCAATCGTGGTCGCTGTGCTGCCATCCCGGCGCCCCGACCTCATCCGCCGGACGACCCTCGCCTTCGCCCTGCTGGCCTGGGTCATGTCCCTG
The DNA here is from genome assembly GCA_036404515.1 of Candidatus Limnocylindrales bacterium. Classification (GTDB taxonomy): domain Bacteria; phylum Chloroflexota; class Limnocylindria; order Limnocylindrales; family CSP1-4; genus Fen-1039. Next base: position 3,022 of record DASWZK010000068.1, on the reverse strand, counting down.
GTCCTGCTCGCGGCCTATGCCTTCGGCCCGGCCGGCTTCAGGTTCAACGAGGCGATCGATTGGATCCCTGCGTTCGGCATTCAGTACAGGGTCGGCGTCGACGGCCTGAGCGTACTGATGGTCGTCCTGACGACGACTCTGACGTGGATCAGCGTCCTGGCCAGCTTTGGGCCGATCGAGGACCGGGTGAAGGGCTACATGATCTCCTTCCTCGTTCTCGAGGTCGGCATGATCGGCGTCTTCGTCGCCCTGGACCTCTTCCTGTTCTACATCTTCTGGGAGATCGTCCTGGTCCCGATGTACCTGATCATCGGCATTTGGGGCGGAGCCAACCGCGTCTACGCCACGATGAAGTTTGTGCTGTACACGCTCGTCGGGTCGCTGCTGATGCTGGTCGCGATCCTTGCGACGGCGTTCGCCTACCAGGTCGGACACGGCGGTTCCTGGGTCGGCGCCTTCGACTACGTGCAGCTCCAGCAGTTCGCGGCAACCGGCGGCTTTGGCGACAACTTCCAGATACTGGCCTTCCTGGCGCTATTCCTGGCCTTCGCCATCAAGGTCCCGATGTTCCCGTTTCACACCTGGCTTCCGGATGCTCACACTGAAGCACCGACGGCCGGCTCGGTCATCCTTGCGGGCGTCCTGCTCAAGCTCGGCGCCTATGGCCTGATCCGCTTCGCTGTGCCCCTCTATCCGTATGCAGCCCACACGTTTGCCTGGCCGATCATCGTCCTTAGCGTCATTGCGATCGTCTACGGCGCGATCGTGTCGATCGTCCAGCCCGACCTCAAGCGCCTGGTCGCCTACAGCTCGGTCAGCCACATGGGCTTCGTGACGCTCGGCATCTTCGTCTTCAGCCCCACTGCCCTGCAGGGCGCGATCCTGCAGATGATCAACCACGGCCTGATCACCGGCGGTCTCTTCCTCCTCGTCGGCGTTATCTACGAGCGGACCCACGACCGAACGATCGCCAAGATGGGTGGCCTGGCCGCGACGATGCCGATCTGGTCAACTGTCTTCGGCTTCTTCATCCTCGCATCGGCCGGGTTGCCCGGCCTGTCCGGTTTCGTCGGCGAGTTCCTGGTCTTCGTCGGATCGTTCGGAATCGCCCCCGGCATCGCGTTCGCCTCGATCATCGTCATGGTCCTGGCCGCGACGTACCTGCTGTGGATGTTCCAGCGCGTCGCCTTCGGAACGCTGTCGGACTTCCTGCAAGGCCTGGGCGGCCACCTGACCGACATGAACCGGACCGAGATGGCGACGCTCATTCCGCTCGGGGTCCTGATTGTCGTGCTCGGGCTCTTCCCGAGCGTTGTCCTCGACCTCCTCCGCGCCCCCGCCCAGGCCTTCCTGGCGGCGGCCGGAGTCGCGGTCGGCGGCTGAGAGGAAATGCGATGAGCTGGTCCGACGTCGGAACGATCGCTCCGGTCGTCATCGCCGTCCTCGTCGCGGCGGCCGTCCTGATCGTCGATATGGGGGCGCCAGGCCATCGCGAGCCGATCGTCGTCACGGCGCTGGGAGGCCTCGGCCTCGTGGCCGTGTCGATCCTCATCCAGGCGGGCCATACAGGCAGCGCCTTCGGTGGCGCCTACTCCCTCGACAACCTGACCGTTTTCCTCGACATGCTGTTCGTGGCCATCGCGGCTCTCACCATCATGTTCGCGGGCGATTACCTCGAGCCGCGTGGCCTGCCCATCGCCGAGTTCTCCGCAGTCCTGATCTTCGCGGTGACCGGCGCGATGCTCGTCGCCGGTTCGACCGACCTGCTGCTGCTGTTCGTCGCCCTCGAGCTGATGGTCCTGCCCGGCTACATGTTGGCAGGCTTTGCCAGGCAGGACCCGTATTCGACCGAAGGCGCGATCAAGTACTTCCTGCTCGGCTCGTTCTCCAGCGCCATCCTGCTCTTCGGCCTGGCCTATGTCTGGGGCATCACCGGCACCACGCGGGTTGACGGCGTGGCCGCGGCCCTCACAACAGCGATAGCCCACGGATCGATCCAGCCGGGGCTGGCCATGGGCCTGGCTTTTATGTCGGCTGGCGTGGCTTTCAAGATGGCCGCGGTGCCGTTCCACTACTGGACGCCCGATGCCTACCAGGGATCGCCCACGCCAGTCACGGCATACCTGTCGGTCGGCCCGAAGGTCGGCGCCTTCGCAATCGCCCTGCGCCTCTTCGTCGGAGCCCTCGGCCCTCTCAAGGCCGACTGGCTGCCCGTCGTCATCGTCCTGGCTGCGGCCACCATGACCCTCGGGAACCTGGTTGCGGTCACACAGGACAACGTCAAGCGGATGCTGGCCTACTCCTCGATCGCCCACACCGGCTACATTCTTGTCGGCCTGGCGGCCTACGCCGGCGGCCAGGCGAGCGGCCTCTCGGCAATTCTGTTCTACGGGGCCGCCTACACGTTTATGAACATGGGCGCCTTCGCGGTCGTCACCGCGCTGCAGCGGCGGCCGGGAGTGAGTAGCCAGATCGCCACGTTCGCTGGGTTGGGCCGGCGCGATCCGTGGCTCGGGGCGTTGATGGCGCTCTTCCTGCTATCGCTTACCGGCATCCCGCCACTGGCCGGGTTTTGGGCCAAGGCCTACGTGATCCTGGCGGCAGTCCAAGCCGGCGGCTGGCTCTCCGCCCTGGCGGTGCTGGCCATGATCAACGCGGCTGCGGCCGCGTTCTACTACCTTCGAGTCGTGGTCTACATGTATATGCGCGAACCGGCCGAGGAGGCGGCGCCGAGCTCACTGGGCCTGCTATTCCGAGCCGGCCTGGCGGTCACGGGCGTGGCCACGCTGATCTTCGGGTTCTTCCCCGCCCTCGTGACTGCCGCTACCAACGCCGCAAACGTCTTCCACGGCTAGAGCCGGTGGCGCCTTCGGGACACGAAGAGGCTGTCGACTACCGCTGAGCGCGGCTACGCTGGTTCGCGACAACCCACGAGGATCGCGGGGAACCCTCGCCCGAACCTACTGGTCGCCGAACGGGGCGATCGAGTGCGACGGCGCGACGGCCGGGTTCGTGTTGAACG
>DASWZK010000067.1:0-2538 GCA_036404515.1 Candidatus Limnocylindrales bacterium | reverse complement strand
GACGTATGGATGGGTTTCTGGATTTCGCCCAGTAAGTATCCTTTCTGCGGGGGTATCTGAACCCGCTAGGTTAAGTCTATCAGGCGGCCATGTGCCTCGCGGCGAGGCCCTCCGATTTGCACTGCGTGGCCCACCACAACGGTCGCGACAGGGCGGCGATGTCGGCATCGATTGCGCCAGGGCCGCTGTCAACTAGCCATGAGGCCCGCGCGTGTGAGGGCGGCGGCCGCTCGCTCGCCGAGGGCCTCCGGCGTCTGCCGGGCATAGCGGCGGGTCGTCATCGTGGAGGAGTGGCCCAGATACCGGGAAACCTCTTCGAGAGGCATCCCGTTATTGACCAGGAGGGTTGCTGTGGCATGGCGGATGCGATGAGATCCGAAACAACGAAGGCTCCCGCCGCCGGCGTGGTAGCGGCGGGTGAGCATCAGCGAGAGGGCATTCATCGTGAGGGGCCGCGGCTCACCAGCTCGTCCGGAGAGGAAGAGCCAGCCCGGATCAGCGCCCGGCTCGTCACGACGTTCCCGGCGGGATGTTCCTAGCAGAGCCGGCCGGCCCCGCAGCAGGTAGGCTAGCAGAGCGGTCGCGGTCCCCGGCTGAAGGGCGACCTCCAGTGTCTTGCCGCCCTTGGCTCGCCGAAAGCGTATGACCGCCCGCTCGAAGTCGACGTCGCCGTCCCGCAGGAGCCGGACGCTCGAGTTGCGGGCCGCTGTGGTCACCAGGATGGAGACGATGGCCCGGTCGCGCAGATCGAGGGGTTGATCACCTGCGCACCCACGTTCGAGAGCCCGCAGATCGTCGAGCGTGGCGCTCTTGGTCGGCGTCTCTTCGGTTGGAAGCAGGGGGTTGAGGGAGGCTCGCCGGCGTGATCGCCGGAAGGGGTTGACGGCGAGGAGGCCCTCGTCGACCAGCCAGATCGCAAGAGAGCGCAGCGGTCTCATGTAAGCGTTCACGCTATTCGCCGAAAGCGTCTGGACGGGCCCGACACGTAAGGAACGCGCACGGGCATTCGGCGCTCCCCGCCAGACACCTGAGACCTTCGGTCGCGCCCGAAGATCGGCCACGTAGTCGGCGAGGGTGCGAAAGTCGAGCGACCCCGTCGTGGCCGGCAACCCGTGGGCCTCGAGCCAATCAATGAAGCGCGCGAAGTCGTCGCGATGCTTGCGTCTCGTCACGAGGGCCCAGGCCGACCCGAACGTGGCCGTGTACTCGGCGATGAGCGGGCGGAGGGCGAGGCGCGGGAGATGATCTGGCGCCGAGGGCCGTCCGAAGGTGGTCGCACCAGGCGGGGCTTTGCGGGCACTCGCCGTCCACCCCTGTGCTCCAAGCCGCTTGCGACGCAGCGGTCGTCGCCTAGGACTTAGACCGGGCTCGACGGCCGTGCTAGCACGCGCTATCATGTCGTTATATTACGTCAGTTTGACGTTTGCAGCAACCATCGGCGAGGTTCGATCGTGCCCAGAAAGGATCGCGATATGCCACCAGACGATGAGTTCCGTGACCACCTCCGCGCCGTTCTCGACCGCTCCGGTCTCTCGATGCGGGCCCTGAGCGCCGCCATGGGCCGCGATCCCGGCTATGTGGCGGCGCTCCTGGATCCCTCCCGGCCATCTCGGGCGCGGCCCACCCCGGCCGATCTGCTCCGGGCGTCGGATGCCACCGACATCCCTTTTGTCGAGCTGCTCGAGCTCTTGTGGGGGATCAACCGCTCGAGGCTCGCGGGCGAACTTGGGTATCTCGGAGCCGCCGGTTCGGGCGAGGGCAGCCTAGATCGTCTATCCGAGAGTGAGCGAGGCTCGGTGGTGGACTACATCGCCTTCCTGACCGCGCGGCACTCCGGACGGGCGCGCCGGCGCCGGGCCGAGCGCTCGGAGACCTGACCGGCGATCGCTCCCCAGCGGGGAGCCAGGTGCAATTAGGTGGCGGCGGAGACCACCATCGACCACCTTTGCTGGTCTGCGCGGGTTGGTGATCGAGCACCACCCGGCCCGATGGCGGCTTGCAAGACGCCGCGGCCGCCGGCCGATCTGGGGTCCCGATCAGTGTTGAAAGTGTTGAAATTCGGGGGTGCCGGTGAACCGAGGAGCTGCCCCCGTGCGCACAAAAGGACCTTTGGTTTAGGGGTTTGGGTGGCCCGGCGAGGAGGAGGCGGCGCCTGTCACGCTTCGCTTGGGAATCAGACACTCTGCCATGCTGAGTTACTCCCGCTCGGAGCAGGAAGAGTTCAGCTACCGGCTCGATGTGCATGACCGGTTCAGCGATCTAACACATCATGGTGCCGGCTCGACGCCATGACATAATCGCTGCGATGCGCGCCTTCATCTTCGACCTCGACGGAACCCTGGTCGACACCGTCTACGCACACGTGGTGGCCTGGCAGCAGGCGCTCGAAGAAGCCGGCTTCGTCGTTGACGGCTGGCGCATCCACCGCCGCATCGGCATGAGCGGCGGGCTCTTCACCCGTGCGCTCTCGCGAGAGATCGGCCGGCCGCTCTCGACGGAAGAGCAGGAGCGGCTGCAGCGCCGGCACAGCGAGATCTA
>DASWZK010000066.1:0-3707 GCA_036404515.1 Candidatus Limnocylindrales bacterium | reverse complement strand
CTCTGTTCTTCTTCATGAGCGCGATCGCCCACTTCAACATGGCGTTCCCGGCCCGACGCTGGTACGAGGCCCATCTGGCGCGCGGCCAGAACCCCATCCGCTGGATCGAATACTCGTTCAGCTCGAGCGTGATGATCGTCGTCATCGCGGCCCTGGCCGGCGTCCAGGAGGTCGGCACCCTCATCGCCATCTTCGGCGTGAACGCGGCCATGATCATGTTCGGCTGGAGCATGGAGATCGCCAACGAGGGGCGCGAGCGGCCCCAGTGGCTGCACTACATCTTCGGCTGCATCGCCGGCGCCGTACCGTGGGTCGTCATCTTCGTGACGCTCCTGGTGTCTGCCACCGAACCGGGCGCGGCGCCCATCCCGGGCTTCGTGATCGCCATCTTCGTGACGCTCTTCGTCTTCTTCAACGTCTTCGCCATAAACATGGTCCTGCAGTACCGCAAGATCGGCCGCTGGCGCGACTACCTCTACGGCGAGCGCGCCTACATGCTCTTCAGCCTGATCGCGAAATCGCTCCTGGCCTGGCAGGTCTTCTTCGGAACGCTACGGCCGTAGGCGCGTCGCGGCGAAGGAAATAGGCGCCTCGGCAACTCCCGGAGGCTGTCTATGAGTGCTGGGCGCGGATCATGGCGTTGCTTGTCGAGCCCACCGATGATGCCGACCAGAAGCGTTTCTGGGTCGAGAGAGGCTAGCCGACGGTCGGGGAGACGGGAGGTCACGCTTCGCTTGGAAGCAGACACTCTGCCATGCTGAGTTACTCCCGCTCGCGGAGCAGGGATTGTTATAGCAGATCGAGCTTGGAGTGGGGTAGGGTCGGGCGCTGGCTCGGAGCTCCGCGACCCTGGCGGCCCTGCGAAGGACTCGAGCGTGCCCGGTGAACAGACGTCGCCGGTCGGAGACCGCCTCGTTGGTCGGGCCGTCTGCGGCAGCCCCCTCGTGGCTCGCTCACCGTCGTCCGGCTCTGGCCCGGTCACTGAGCGGAGCGCGACCCGGCCCGACCCTGACAGGCGCTCCTTATCCGGGGCTTATCTCCGCCTTATCATCTGCGCCCTAGACTGTCGGCCAACGACCGCTCCTCCTCCCTCGGAGCGGTCGCCTCCTCTTCGTCCCCGTCGCCCTCCCACCCTTGGGCGGCGGGGGCTCCACTCTGTCATCGCCCTCCGCTACACTCCGATCGCCTCGGCCACCTCGCGCCAGGCCCGATCCTCTTGACCCTCCAGACGGCGTAGATACACCGTCGTCACGGCGAGCGAGCTGTGGTCGAGAAACGCGCTCACGTCCTCAATCGACTCGCCGGCGTCTCGGCGAAGCTTCGCCGCGGTATGTCGAAGCACGTGGACGCCGTTGGGCGTCAGGCCAGCCGCCTGCAGATAGCGCCGGAAGCGGGCGTAGAACGTCCCGCTCGTTAGACCCTCCGGGCGAGCAGCAGCCTGCCAGAGCGACTCCTCCGGCGCCATGGTCGCCAGCTCTTTGCCGACATCAGCTAGCGTCGTGCGGATCGCCTCGTACGCTGGTCGTGGGAGTTCTCGCCGACCGGTCTTGTGGCCCTTTCCGACGTACGCGTAGAAGACCGTCTCACCCTCGAGACTGAGATCCCCTGCCCGTAGGCCGATCACCTCGGCCCGACTCGGCCGGTCAGCACGAGCGTGAGGATGATCGCCCGGTCGCGCCGGCCGGCGACGGTGTCGGGGACCACGGCCAGGAGCCGACGGATCTCGTCGGCGGAGTACCCACGGGCGGGGGATTGGATGCTCCTGGGGCGCTCCACGGCGTCGGTCGGGTTGGAGACGACCAGGCCCATCCTGATCAAGAACCTGTAGAAGGAGGACAGGCAGGCGATCCTGGCGCCCACGGTGGTGGCCGAGGGTGTCCGGCCCGACTTGCCGATGCCGTGGACCCAGGCGAGGACATCCGCTGGCGCGACTCGGTCTGGCGTCTTGCCCAAGTCGGCGAAGAGCGGCCAGAGCATCCGCGAGTAGGACTCGACCGTGCGTCTAGACCCTGAGCGGTTGCCCTTCTCGATCAAGAAGGCGTAGAGGGCCTGGTCCCAGGCGGAGGGGTCGCCGCTGGCGAGGGCGGGCAAGGGTTGAGCGGTCATCGTGGGCGTCCTCGAGTGCGAGATGGTCGCCCAAATGACTCCCTCGGATGCGCCTGGAAAGCAACACCATCACGAAGAGTCGCGGCGCTACTCCGATGCGCTCCGGCTCCGTCCATCGGGCTAGCAAACGGCCATCTGCTGACCACCATCGACCCTACCATCCGCCTACCATGCCTACCATTCCCTACCTTTGGTAAGCAAACGCCCGTAGGTAATCGAGCGCGGCCGTCCGTCGGCCAGGTGGACGCTACAATCTGGACCCGCGAAGACCCGGCGGTCTGGCTCGACCGCATCCGGCCGCGAGCCCATGAAACCTCGGAGGCCAACGGCAGTGAGCGCAGTTCCGACCGTGAAGCTCAACAACGGCATCGATATCCCGCAGCTCGGGTTCGGCGTCTTCCAGATCAAGCCGGAGGACACCAGGGCGGCGACGCTGGAAGCGCTGAAGGTCGGCTACCGGCACATCGACACGGCCGAGATGTACGGCAACGAGCGCGAGGTAGGGGAGGGAATTCGAGACTCCGGCATCAATCGAGCCGAAGTGTTCGTGACGAGCAAGCTCAACAATGGCTTCCACGCCCATGACGACGCGCTCGCGGCGTTCGACCGATCGCTCGAGGTCATGAAGTTCGACTACCTTGATCTCTTCCTGATCCACTGGCCGATGCCGGCCGTCGGCGACTTCGTCGAGACGTGGAAGGCACTCGAGGAGATCTATCGCTCCGGACGCGTCCGTGCGATCGGCGTCTCGAACTTCCAGCCGCACCACCTCGAGCGGTTGTCGCAGGAGACGACGGTTACTTCGGCAGTCAACCAGATCGAGATCCACCCGTACTTCACCCAGGACGACGTGCGGGCGTTCGACAGGGAGCATGGGATCGCCACGGAGGCGTGGTCGCCGATCGCGCAGGGGCAGGTGCTCGACGATCCGACCATCGTGGGCATAGCCGAGCGGCTGCACCGCACGCCGGCGCAGGTCACCCTCCGCTGGCATATCCAGCGGGGCAACATAGTGTTCCCGAAGTCAGTGACGCCCAAGCGGATCGCCGAGAACTTCGCGCTCTTCGACTTCGAGCTGGCGGACGAGGACGTCCGAGCCATCTCGGGCCTCCATCGCAACGGCCGTCGGGGCCCGAACCCGGACGAGTTCAACTGGATCCCATGAGGCGGGTGGATTAGCCGGTATTCACGGCCGCGCCTTTCCGTGTATCCCGGCGCCATGAGCAAGACGTCCTGTCTGAACGTGATCCTGGACGAGGAGCACCAGTCAAGCTCAGCCATCTGGCCGAACGAACGCATGCCAGCCTCGGCACTACCGCCCGATTGTGGTGGGGCGGAGAGGTCTCAGGCCGCCCGTAGCGACTTGAATGTCCCGTATCGCATGAGCTGCGAGTTCGCAGGTCAGGAGCGGTGGGCGCCGCGGGCCCAGGACTGAACGACTCGCGACTCATCCGTCCCGCCGTAGCAGATAGTGCCCTCTACGCCCTACTTATGACGGCGCGCTGCCCTCCCTCCCTTCTCGGGATCAGGAAGAGAGCCAGCGGAGGCACCACGGCGATCGTGGCAACGAGCGCAAGCAGGACGTCGATGACAGTCACAGC
>DASWZK010000065.1:0-26922 GCA_036404515.1 Candidatus Limnocylindrales bacterium | reverse complement strand
CGGCATCGTGGCCATGACCATCGCGACCCAGGCGCCGGTGGCAAGAGACCTTCGATTCCTGCTCGCCTTAGATCGCGTGACGTACGAGCTCGAGCGCATCGGCGACCACGCCGGCTCTGTTGCCAAGCAAGCGCGGAAGCTCGCGGGCGTGACCAGCATGGTTACCTACGACGAGCTGACGCCGATGTCGCAACTCGCCGCCCGCCAGGTCCGCGACGTGGTCCTAGCCCTGGTCGACATCGATGAGGCCCGGGCGCGCGAAGTAGCCGCTCTTGACGACGAGATCGACAGGCTCTATCACCAGCTCTTCAGCGACGTCCTGGCCGAGATGCGAACCGACCCGGCCAAGGTCGATCCCGGTACGCGAATCCTGTTCGCCGCCCACTACCTGGAGCGCATCGGCGACCGCGTGACCAACATCGCCGAGGATGTCGTGTTCCTGGCGACGGGCGAGGTCGAAGACCTGAACCCGTAACCCGGTGCGGGCAGAGTTGCGGAAGGCGGCCGGCATGCGGCCGCCTTTTCGTTACAGCTACTCCGGGCCGCTGGCGGTTGCAGCAGGAGCAGGGCCACCTTCGACCTGATAGCCTCTCCATGGCGGCGGCCCCTGCCGGACTCCACCCGCATGGCGAGGCGTGTCGACTTGTCTCAGGGCACCCTACTTGGGCTGATCGCGATATTCGCGCTGGCCGTGTCGTTCGACTACATCAACGGCTTCCACGACACCGCCAATGCCATCGCGACCTCCGTGTCGACGAGGGCCCTCAAGCCGGAGCACGCGATCGTGCTGTCGGCCACCGCCAACTTCGTGGGTGCCCTGGTCTTCGGCACTGCGGTCGCGACTACGATCGGATCCGGCGTCGTACAGGACAACATGATCCTGGGGAACGGCTCCATGGTGCTCGCGGCGGCGCTCCTGGGAGCCATCGCCTGGAATCTGATCACCTGGTCACTGGCCATCCCGAGCTCAAGCAGCCATGCGCTGGTTGGCGGCTTGATCGGGGCCGCGATCGCCTCGGCCGGCCCGAATGCCGTTCAGTGGGGCAACTTTGCTGAGAAAGTGCTCGTCCCGCTCGTGAGCTCGCCGGTGTTCGGGTTCGTCATTGCGCTTGGCTTGATGGTCCTCATCCTGAACGTCTTCGTTCACGCCAATCCGCGCCTGCTGAACGATCGGTTTCGGCGACTTCAGATCCTCTCGGCGACGTACATGGCCCTTAGCCACGGCACGAACGATGCGCAGAAGACGATGGGCATCATGACCCTGGCCCTCTACAACGCCGGGGCTATCTCCAACAAGACGGTCCCGACCTGGGTCATTCTCATCGCCGCGACCGCGATGTCCTTCGGCACCGCCGCCGGCGGCTGGCGGATCATGAAGACGATGGGCCAGCGGGTGGTCAGGCTCGACCCGGTCCACGGTTTCGCGGCCGAAACAACCGCTGCCACGATCATCATGGGCGCGGCTCAGCTCGGGATGCCGGTCTCAACGACCCACGTCATTTCCAGCGCCATCATGGGTGTCGGAACGAGCCACCGCTTCAAAGCCGTTCGCTGGAGCGTGGCTCGAAGCATCGCCACAGCGTGGGTTCTCACGATCCCCTGCGCCGGCGCGCTCGCCGGTTGCGCCTTTCTGGTGCTCCACGTGCTGGGCGGCCCACTCGGTGCGCTAACGCACTTCTTCGGCGTCTAGGAGATCCCTGCGCCTGGCGCCAGTCAAGCACTCCGGGCCAGGGCCAGCCGCCTCCCGGGGCGAAACAGTCAATCCGCTTCGGGGCGCCTCAGGACGTAACCCACGCCGCGGACGGTTTCGAGATACACGGGGCTGGCGGGGTCGGCCTCTATCTGGGCCCGGAGCCAGTGGACGTGGACATCCACCGTTCGCGTCTCGCCGGCATAGTCGTAGCCCCAGACATGCTCAAGGAGCTGGTCGCGAGTGAAGACGTGGCCGGCATGTCGGAGCAGGAAGAGGAGCAGTTCGAAGGCCTTCGGCTTGACCGGCAGGACCTCGGAGCCACGCAGGAGCCGCCGCCCGGCCACGTCTACACGCACATGTCCGAGATCGACCACTTCCGGGTCGGCCGCCTGCGCCTGTGTCTCCGATCGGCGCAGCAACGCCCTGATCCGGGCCAGCAACTCGCGGAAGCTGAAGGGCTTGGTGACGTAGTCGTCCGCGCCGAGCTCCAGCCCTACGACCTTGTCGACCTCCGCGCTCTTCGCGGTGAGCATCAGGATCGGCACCCCCGACTCGGCTCGGATGACCCGGCAGACTTCGGTCCCGGATATCTCGGGCAGCATTAGGTCGAGCAGGACGAGGTCCGGTCGAAGACGCCGGAACGCCGCGACTGCTTCGCGTCCGTCGGCGGCCTGGACGACGGCGAAGCCTTCCTGCTCCAGGCTCTCGGCCAGCGTCTCGCGCAGCGTCAGCTCGTCATCGACGACGAGGATCGTTCGAGCCATCCCGTGATCGCCCTCCTACGGGGTGGTTTCCGCTTGAGCTGCGAGCTTCTCGATCGCATGATCGAGCCGGGACAGGGTGCGTTCGTAGCCAAGCGCCACCATCGTGTCGAAGAGTGGCGGTGTGGCCGTCCGGCCGGTGACGGCGACGCGGATGGCCATGAACAGATCGCCGACCTGCCAGCCGCGATCCTCGACGAGACGGCGAAGCGGCGGTTCGATCTCGTCCGCCTCCCACGCGACCCGGCCGACGTCGGCGATGGCCCCGCGGGCGGCCCTGAGTCCGGCCGCCGTGGTGGCTGCGTCCCAGTGCTTCGGGACGATCGCCGCGACGTCCGGGTCAAGGTTGCTGACGAACAGGAAGCCAATCACATCGCCCACCGCCGCCAGGGTGGGCAGTCGCTCCTGGACGACGGGAAGTAGCGCGGCCAGCTCATCGTCGGATGGCAGCCAGTCGATGCGGCCGGCATTCAGCTCGACCTGCAGGAACGGCCGAAGCCGATCGATCAGCTCGACGGCGGACAGGCGGCGGATCCACTGCCCGTTCAACCACTCGAGGCGTTCCCGGTCGAAGACGGCGCCGGCTTTGTTGACGGCCGAAATGTCGAAACGATCGATCAGCTCGGTCAGCGGCAGGACCTCCTCCTCGGTTCCGGTCGACCAGCCGAGGAGCGCCAGGTAATTGTCGAAGGCCTCAGGAATGAACCCCTGGGCCCGGTAGTCGGCCACTGCGGTCTGGCTCATGCGCTTGCTCATCTTGGTCCGGTCCGGGTTGAGGATGAGAGGCAAATGACCGAACTGGGGGACCGGCGATCCGAGGGCCTCGAAAAGCAGTATGTGCTTGGGAGTGTTGGACAGGTGGTCCTCGCCACGGATGACGTGGCTGATGGCCATCGCGGCGTCGTCGACGGCCACGGTGAAGTGGTACAGCGGCGTGCCGTCCGAGCGGACGATGACCAGGTCGCCGCCGAGGGCGCCCGTATCGATCTCCACGTGGCCTCGGACGAGGTCGTCGAAGCCGATCGTGCGGTCGGGCGGGATGCGGAAACGCACGACCGGCTGGCGGCCTTCGGCCTCGAAGGCGGCCTGCTGCGCCGACGTCAGATGGGCGCAACGGCCGTTGTACCGCGGCGCTCGGTGGGCGGCTTCCTGGCGCTTTCGCTCGGCTTCGAGCTCGCCCGGGGTGCAGTAGCAGTAGTACGCCCTGTCCTCGGCCAGCAGCCGCGTTGCGGCTTCCGTGTAGCGCTCCAGGCGCTGCATCTGACGATACGGTCCGTAAGAGCCGCGCTCCTGCTCGTCGCCGACACCCGGTCCCTCGTCCCACCTGATCCCCAGCCAGTGGAGGCCGTCGATGATGTCGAGCTCGTAGGCCTCGGTCGAACGGGCCTGGTCGGTATCCTCCAGGCGGAAGATGAACGTGCCGCCTGAATGGCGTGCGAACAGGAAGTTGAACAGCGCAGTTCGGGCCGTTCCCAGGTGCAGAGGCCCCGTCGGGCTGGGTGCAATTCTTACGCGGACGTCGGTCATGCCCGTAGTGTACGGGCAGCGAACCCGAACCTCCGCAACCTGCGATCGGTGGATCCGGGCCTACAGCAGTTCGCCCACCGGCGCCAGTTCGAAGGTAGCGACCGCCTCCCCTACCGGTTCGCCGCGCGGGTCGACGGCAACGGGCTGGTGATAGCGGCCCAGCACGCGCAGCGCCGAAGCGTCCAGCGCGCCGACCTGCCGGAGCGTCTCGACTGCGGCGGCAGATGTCGCCCGATCGAAGCCGCCGCCATCCTCGATCTTGACTGCGACCCCTGAGGCCGCACGCCGGCCGTGGCCCGCCAGCAGCGCGAAACCACGCAGGCCTTCGGCACCGCTCTTGGCCAGGATGCGACCTGGAGCTGCCTTCATGACCGAAGTGTCGAGCCGGTCGCGGCTACCGGCCACCATGTCCGGGCTGGCGAGCATTGCGTCGCGGATCCGGCTCACCGCCCCGGCCAGGCTCGAGCGGGTGTCGGTGGCGGGAATGGCGGTCGGGTCGGCAAGCAGGGCGAAGGCCCGCGCCACTTCGTGCAGGGGAAAGGCGTAAGTCGGCACGCCACAGGCATCGGTCGAAAGGACGAGCATCTCGGGCGTCGTCGAGAAGATGCGAGCGACGGTGGCCTCGTACAACCGCTGGACCGGATGGTCGGGCCGCCAGTACTCGTCGAGCGGCCATGCGTTCATCCGGCACAGCAACAGCATCGAGGCGTGCTGACCCGAGCACATGTGTCGAATGGGCCCGGGCTTCTCGCCGTCTCGGGCGAGACGGGCGGCGGTCAGAGCGTCCAGCGGCGCGCCTTCGGAGCCGCATCCCAGGTAATGCTGCGACACGCCGGACCGACGAAAGACCGCCTGCAGCGTCCGCACGTGGAGATCCTCGCCCGAATGCGAGCCTGCCATGACGGCCAGCTCGGCATCGAGAAGATCGAACTCCTTCACGCCGCCGGCCTCGACCAGCGCAACCAGCCCGAACGGCTTGACGGCCGAGCGCAGGTTGACGATGGTGTCCGGGTCGCCGAGAACGCGGCGGACCGAACCGTCGATGCCGACTTCCACCACTGAGCCTCGGTGGCGGCTCTCGACCACACCACCCCGCATCTGGCGGACCAGCACAGGTGGCGTCCTGGGCGGCTCGGGCACGCGAGCCAGCGGCCTCGGTCCGCGTACGTTCTTGACCCCGGCCGAGTGGCCCGGCATCGATTGCGGCCTGACCGCTGGTGGGGCAGCCGGCTCGGGAGCCTTCGACGAGGCGGACCTGACCGCCGGTGCGACCCGACCGGGACCGCCGGTGAGATCAGATCCGGGGCGCGACGGCGACATCATCCCTCCCAAAACCCGCCCGGATAAGGGCGGTCGTGTGGCTCGTTCGCCCGTCAGGCGAGCAGCCCGAGCATACTCCGGCAGGCGCCTGAGGGGTGTGGCGCGAGCCGTTCCGCGGCTCGGCGAGTTCAGGCCCGACCGGGAGGGCGGCTACGCGGTTCGCTGAGACGTGGCACCGCTACCGGGGAGCCTGGGCCGCGGCTGCGTCCGCGGCGGTCGTGTCATCCAGGACCGCCTCGTCGTCAGAGTCAGCGTGCCGTTCCACGACGACCTTCTCCGCCCGCGCCGCTCGGCGAGCGGCGCGACTTGCGGCCGAGACAACTAGGGCGCGCCGGATCGGCCCCGCGGCCGCCTGCCCGAAGAGCGCCACGGCCGCCAGGAGCAACAGCACGAGTTGTTCGGCCACCAACGGACCGACGACGCGAGCATCGCGCCAGGTGAAGGCGGCAGCGAACCGGACCAGGGCCCACAAACCGAGGACGGTCAGGAAACGACGCCCGCCCGTCAGGAAGGCCCATTGTTTCCTCGGCGCCAAACCGGGCCGGGCAATCGACCTCCAGCGTCTAATTCGGAGCCGCAGCACGAACGGGAGGACGAGCACCACGACCACCAGGGCGAGAACCAGCCCGCCCTCGATGGCCTGAGACGGCATCGCCGGGAAGCTTGGGTTGGTGCTGCCCCATGGTCCCGGCCCGACGTAGCTCGTGGCCCAGGAAGCCCCGGAGTAGCTCCCCTGCCCTGTCCCGCCGAGAACCATCGCCAGCTTGCCCAAACCCAGACCGAGCAAAACGGGGATGCTGGCTACGCCCAGCCACCGGCCGACCGGCGCGCCGAGCAATCGGGCGACGGCGATGGCAGTCAGCGTCCCCAGCACCACCGCCAGAGTCAGGCCGAATCCACCCTGCCCGGGGTCCGCGATGGCGCGCGGGTTGGCCGAGTAGTAGTCAAAGTGGACCAGGGCGTAGCCAAGGCGCCCGCCGACGACGGCTCCCGGCACGGCGCCGAATGCGATGAGGATCAGGTCGTCTCTCCGCAACTTCAGCCCGACCTCGCCAGCAGCCCCATCCAACGTGGCACCGACGGGGCGAGACCTGCCCGCGCTCAGCGCAGCCAAAACCAGGACAAGGAGGATTACGCCGGCGAAGGCCAGCGTCTCCAGGCGCATGGACAGGCCGAAGACCAATGTCGAAGGGTCGAAGTCGAGACGGACGACGGCGAGCACCGTCCGAGTTTACCGGCACGGGCCCGCCAGAGTCGCGTGCAAGCCGGAGCTGTCGGCTGGCCGACAGTCGGTCGGTCGGCAAGCCGCTCGGGCGCGCCACCGATAAGTGGCTTCACGGGAGCATCGGAGCAGGGCGTGGGGGCAACTCCAGGCGTTCCCCGGTCGACGCGGGTACCATCGCCCGACGTGCCACGAAAGCCGCCTCCGAGGCGGATCGGTCTGGCGGACAGGGCGCGCCGGTCCCGCGCCCACGGGGGCTGGAACAAGCGCCGAGTCAGTCAACCCGCCGGGGGAAGCCCAGGCAGGACAGGACCGCCGGAAGCTTTCCTATCGCCGAAACGATGGCCCGCCGGCGACGCGCGCCATGCGCGAAAGAGCATTCCCGACTGATCAGACCGGCGCCTTCTGCATCGTCTCCACGAGGCCTCGAACCGATGCCGCCGAGGCCAGCAGGGCGTCGTGCTCGTCGGACGTCAGCGCGACCTCGATGATCCGCTCGACTCCCGACGCGCCGAGGACGATAGGCACGCCAACGACCAATCCGTCGATCTTGTATTCGCCGCGCAGCAGGACCGCGCACGGCAGAACACGCTTTCGGTCGTTGAGGATCGAGTCGACCATGTGCAGCACCGACGAGGCTGGCGCGTAGAACGCGCTGCCGGCCTTCAGCAGGGCGACCACCTCGGCCCCACCGTTTCGCGTTCGGTCGACCAGGGCCTCGATCCGTTCGGGCTTCATGAGCTCCGGCAGCGGAATGCCGGCGACCGTCGAGTAGCGCGGCAGCGGGACCATCGTGTCGCCGTGGCCGCCCAGCACGAAGGCCGAGACGTCGGACGCGGAGATGCCCAGATCCTGGGCGATGAAAGCCCGGAATCGAGTGCTGTCAAGGACGCCGGCCATGCCGATAACGCGTTCGCGCGGGAAGCCGCTCGCCTCGATGGCGACGTGGACCATAGCATCGAGCGGGTTCGTGACTATGATCAGGATGGCATCCGGTGAATACCGAGCGGCGTTGCCGACAACAGCTCGGACGATGCTGGCGTTCTTCAGAAGCAGATCGTCGCGAGTCATGCCCGGCTGCCGGGCCAGGCCGGCCGTCACGACGATCACGTCCGACTCGGTCGTGTCGGCGTAGTCGTTGGTGCCGTAGATCATCTGGTCGTGGTGCTGGAGCGGGGCTGCCTCCACGAGGTCGAGCGCCTTGCCCTGGGGCAGTCCCTCGACGACGTCGATCAGGTAGACGTCCGCGACGCCCGCCTCGGCGATCCGCTGGGCGGCCGTAGCCCCAACGTTGCCGGCTCCGATGACCGTTACCTTGCGCCGACAGACCGGCATTGCGGACCTCCCTGGGACGCCGCCGCAAGATTCCGGCGGTGAGTGGCCTAATGGACGCCGGTCAAGATCGAACCGGCGCAACGGGGATCGTACGCCGGATCGGCGCTCGATGGGTCGGCCATTCGGCGCCGGCTGCACCTCGGCGGCTCCAGCGGCCGACGCGGTACCAGGAGTCCGGGGCCTGTCCAGGTCAACCGGTTGGCTATGCCTCGGCGACGCGACGCTGAAGTTCAGAGAGCAGCGACGCCAGCCGTGGCGGCAGCTTCGAACCGAATCGAGCGTAATGATCCTCGATCGCAGCGGCTTCCTCGACCCACGCCGCCGCATCGAACGTCAGGAGCGCGGCCAGATCTGCTTCGGCGATGTTCAAGCCCGTCGTATCGATCGCTCCGGGGGCCGGCAGGAACCCGATCGGCGTCTCGACCGCATCATCCTCGCCGGAGCACCGGCCGAAGATCCATTCGATGACGCGGCTGTTCTCGCCAAAGCCCGGCCACATGAAGCGGCCGCCCGCGTTCTTGCGGAACCAGTTCACGAGGAAGATGCGCGGCAGCACAGCACCGGCCTTCCGGCCGATCTCCAGCCAGTGGCTCCAGTAGTCGGCCATGTTGTAACCGCAGAACGGCAGCATCGCGAATGGATCGAAGCGCAACTTGCCGATGGTCCCGAACGCGGCCGCCGTCATCTCGGAGCTCATGATCGAGCCCAGGAAGACGCCGTGATTCCAATCGAATCCCTCGCGGACCAACGGCACGGTGGAGGCGCGGCGGCCGCCGAACATGATCGCGTCGATTGGGACGCCGGCCGGGTCCTCCCAGTTCGCTGCGATGGCCGGGTCCTGGCCGGCAGGCGCGGTAAAGCGGGCGTTGGCATGGGCCGCGGGCTTGTCGCCGCCCGGCGTCCAGTCGTGGCCGGTCCAGTCGATGAGATGAGCGGGCGGCGTCCTGGACAGGCCCTCCCACCACACGTCCCCGTCGTCGGTGAGGGCGCAGTTCGTGTAGATGCAGTTGGCGTAGAGCGTCCTGATCGCGTTGGCGTTCGTGGCCATGCCGGTGCCGGGAGCTACGCCGAAGAATCCCGCCTCGGGATTGATAGCGTACAGGCGTCCGTCCGCCCCGAACTTCATCCAGCAGATGTCGTCGCCGATCGTTTCGACTTTCCAGCCTGGGATGGTCGGCTCGAGCATGGCCAGATTGGTCTTGCCGCACGCCGACGGAAAGGCCCCGGCCATGTGCTTGACCCGGCCATCCGGAGAGGTGACCTTGATGATCAGCATGTGCTCGGCAAGCCAGCCCTCGTCACGGGCGATGACCGACGCTATGCGGAGCGCGTAGCACTTCTTGCCGAGCAGGGCGTTGCCGCCGTAGCCCGATCCGTAGGACCAGATTTCCCTCGTCTCCGGATAGTGAACGATGTACTTGGTCTCCGGATCACACGGCCAGGCGACGTCCTTCTCGCCCGAGGCCAGGGGCTTGCCGACGGAGTGGATGGCCGGCACGAACTGCCCGCTCTTGACGATCTCGGCCAGGGCGTTCTCGCCCATGCGGGTCATGATCCGCATGTTGACGACGACGTAGGGCGAGTCGGTGATCTCGATTCCCAGCCTCCCGATCGGAGAACCGACCGGGCCCATCGAGAAGGGAATGACGTACATCGTGCGGCCGCGCATCGAACCTTTGAAGAGCCCGGTCAGCGTCGCTCGCATGTCCCTGGGGTCGCGCCAGTTGTTGGTCGGACCGGCGTCCTCCTCCCTCTCGGAGCAGATGAATGTCCGGTCCTCGACGCGGGCGACGTCGGACGGGTCAGAGCGCGCGAGGAAGCTGTTCGGGCGGAGGTCGGGGTTGAGTCGGATGAATGTTCCGGCGTCCACGAGAAGCTGGCAGAGACGGCTGTTCTCCTCGTCGGAGCCGTCGCACCAGTACACGGCGTCGGGCGTCGTCAGGGCCGCAACCTCGCTCACCCAGCGAACGACTGGATGCCCCGCAGGCAAACCCCGCGGTTGCCATTCAACCCTGGCGCCGATCGCGCGCAACGTCGTCTCCTCGCTGTCCCCCCGGGGGGTATCGCCTGCGTCGCGAAGCGCAAGCCTACAGAGGCTCGGGGCAGCGGGACGGGCGGGACGGTACTTCTGTCCAGAGTTGCGTCGGTATTCGGGGACAGAGGGAATTGTACGGAGCCGGGCGGCGGTCGTGCAAACGGGCCGACTGCGGGAGCGCGGCCCGGCTGGCCGATCCATGCCAGGCTCGCCCGCCGCCAGGGGTAATGGGCAACCGACGGACGCCGGCATAGCATCGCGGCGGCTTTCCCGACGGCCGGGTCGGTCGATTGGAGCACGATCGCATTAACGACCGATGATCCTGTTGAGGCCGGTCGACTCTCGGCCAAGGCTTCCTCGCCTGCACGAGCGGCCGGCCTGGATCGACCTGAGCGAATTCCGCCGATAACTCGCAGATAAGCCGCAGGCTATCGGACTCCTCTAGCGTTCGCGTTGGAGGAGGTTCAATGCAATGGACCTATTTGACTCGGCGCGGGCAGCCCTTTCGCCTTGGGCGGGCGGCCTGGACGAGCGGGGGTTCGCCCAGTTTCACGAGCTGGCGATGGCACGCGCGCCCCTTCGGCGGCTTGTCTCTACCGTCCTGCCTGCCCGAGGAAGCCTGGGCCGATCCGGAGACGAGCGACCAGAGCGAGATGGGCTGGGCCCGAGATCCCGGCCCGGGAAACGCTGGCAGCCTGGCGGCGCGTTTGGACCGCGTTGACTCGGACCTAGGCTAGCTCTCCCGCGTCGCATCGGCGAGTTCGCGCGGTACGGGCGTAGCGTCTGCCAGATGGGGCGATGGTGCGCCCGGGCCGAGCGCTGCCTCGGGCGGCGCGGGCGGCGCGTCAGGCACCGCACCGGTGGCGCTTTCAGGGTGATGACGAACCCACCAGTGGCGAATCAGGATGGCAACGATCGCACCGGCCGCCGCGCTCAGTCCGATTATCTGGGCGGTAGCTAGCCCAAAGATGGTCCAGTTCCAGCCACTCCGGAAGGTCTCGAGAAGGCTCCGCTCCACTCCATACCAGACGAAGTACAGCAGGCCGACGTCGCCGACGACAAGCAGGCGGCCGCGAGCGGTGAAGCGGCGCCAGAGGAAGAGCAGCACGAATACGCCGAGCAGGCTCAACATCGACTCGTAGAAGAAGAGCGGGATGAAGTGGGCGTCCGCCGGAGTCGTCCCGCCCTGTGCCGGGCAGGCGTATTCCGCGACGCGATACTGGCATTGGATGGCTATGCCCCAGGGCAGGGTCGTCGGCGGGCCGTAGAGCTCCTGGTTCATGAAGTTGCCCCAACGGCCGACGGCCTGGGCAAGGAGGACG
Source organism: Candidatus Limnocylindrales bacterium (assembly GCA_036404515.1). Classification (GTDB taxonomy): domain Bacteria; phylum Chloroflexota; class Limnocylindria; order Limnocylindrales; family CSP1-4; genus Fen-1039. Next base: position 15,707 of record DASWZK010000065.1, on the reverse strand, counting down.
CACGGAACGATCAAATCGCCCCATCGCCAGAACGAAACATGGTGATGACGGGCCAGCCAGATGATCGCAATCAGGCCGGTGAAGACGCCACCGTATATGCCGAGTCCGCTGTAGGGCGGCAGGAAGATCTGGGCGAGATGGTCCTGGTAGTCGATGCCGGTCGACCACTGGTCGATCACGTGATAGGCTCGCCCGCCGATCAGGGCCGCGATGGCTACCACGATCAGGCTATCTATGATCAAGTCGGTCCGCTCGCCGCGTTTCCGGGCCTCCCGGAAGAGGAGCCACATCGCGGCAAGGATCGCGGCCACGTAGCCGATGCCGTACCAGCGGATTTCGAGAGGGCCAACGGCAAGGGCGATCGGGTTGGGCGTGAAGTCGATCATGGTCGGCCCAGTGTACCGGGCCGCGCGATCAGGCTCCCGGCTCGGCTGCGGTCCGTATACTGGCAAGGACGCGGGGCCGCGGTCATCGCCAAATCCCGGATTGGTCCGGCGGCTCAAGTCGCTCGTCGATGACAACCGCCCAAAGGAAGGGCCAGGAATGCCTTTCTACTTCTTCTTCGGTATTCTGGGGCTGGTGATCGGCAGTCTCGTAACCTGGTTCTTCCTGGCCGATCACCCATTCGAATCGATGGAGACGCCAGGGGGCGTGGTCGATTCAGTCGAGGCGTCGCTGCTGGCCAAGGAGCTGGCGGCCGACGGCATGCCTATCGACGAGACCACCATCGCCAAGCTGCTCGATCTGCACGGCGCTTACGTGGACGGCAAGATTCGCGAGGCCCAGGCGGCGGCAGAAGCCGCGCGACTCGAGGCCGAGCGGACGCAGGCGACCCAGGAGATGACCGGCAAAGACGCCGGCTGACCGGCCGCGACCCGCCCCGACCGCGCCCGTGCCCGGTCAGGCCACGGTGCCCACGTGCAGCGCCACTGCACCGAGGGCGAGCCGCTTGAACGACACGTCCTGCAGGCCAACGCGCTGCATCGTGACCGCGATCTCCTCGGCAGCCGGGAACCCATCCAGCGAATGCGGCAGGTACGAATAGGCGACCCGGCGTCGAAAGGCCGCCCCGACGGCGGGCGCCATGATGCGGAAGGCGTCCGTGTAGATCCGGCCCATGAACCGCGGCCGCGGCACCGACAGCTCCAGGCAGACCACTCGGCCGCCACTCCGAACGACTCGCGCCATCTCGCGGATGCCGTCATCGAAGCTGGACAGGTTGCGCAGTCCGAAAGCGATCGTCGCCGAGTCGAACGACCCGCTGGCCAACGGCAGGGCCAGGGCGTTGCCCAGGCGGAACTCCAGACCTTCCAACTCCCCGAACGCGAGCCGAGCCTCGTCGAGCATGGCCGGCGACAGGTCCACTCCCACGACATGCCCGGCCGACCCGACGGCACCGGCCAACGCAGCGGTGAGCTTGCCAGTGCCGCAGGCCACATCAACGGCCGAGCCGCCCCGCCTCAGCGCGGCGGCTCGCACGGCGGCTCGCCGCCACCGACCGTCGAGACCGAGGGTCATCAGCGTATTCATCCGGTCATAGACCGGCGCGATGGAGTCGAACATCCGCGTGACCCGGGGCTCTGGGACGGCGTTCCCCCTTCGTCCGCCCGCTTCGGTCCCGGCGTTGGCGCCGACCGCTCCTTCCGTCGGTTCTCGAGCGCCCGTCACGACCCGGAGGGGTTCGGCAGCAGCTCGGGCTCGCGCGCCGGGCGGAGTGGTCGCCGCTCGAACGCGCTCGAAAACACGATCTGGGTTTCGGTCGTGAAGACGTGCGGGACCTGCTGGATCGCGTGCAGGACGCGCTCGAGGTGCCGCGTGTCGGTCGCTCGGACCTTGAGCAGGTAGTCGGCCTCGCCGGCCAGGTGGTGGCACTCCTCGATCTCGTCGATGGCCACGAAGTCGCCGGTCATGTCGGTGGCGATCGTGCCGGGCACCTGCTTGATGAAGATGAAGGCCAGCACGCCGTAGCCGAGAAGAGTGGGATCGACCAGGGCCGAGTAGCCGTGGATGACGCCTCTGGCTTCGAGCTTCTTGACCCGCTCGTGAGCGGAAGGGCCGCTCATGCCGACCGCCTGCCCGACCTCCGCATATGACTCTCGCCCATCCCGCTGCAGGAGTTCGAGGATTCGAGCGTCCGTCTCATCCATCCGTTCGAAAGCGCCCATCTGTTGCGTGTCCTCGTGCCGTGCCGGTGAGACGTCCTTACGCGCCTCGCGTTCAGCCTATCCGATCCCCGCAGAATCGACAGCGGCAGGCCCTCTCGCCGGCGGCCCGAAACCTCGCCCAGAGGCTCGTTCGATCGGCTGGGCTCATTCCGACCCGGCCCCTTGGCTATCTGCGCCGTCTCGCTTGGAGCCCTCGCCGTCGGTCCGGGACCGTGCGGCCGGTTGGCGATGCTTCCCGGGACCGGGCATGCTGGCTTGAGCCCGTTCGAGGATGACCCTGTCCGAGACCGGAGGCAGATCGGGGGCCGCTTCTCGCCAGGCTGCGTCGGCCGCCTCGTCACGGGCGCCGGTCCCCGAGGCCACGACCGCGAAGATCGCCAGGCCGACGCCGAACCCCACGAGCACAGCGATCTCGCGCGTGCCATGGAGCCAGAGGCCTATGTAGAGGCCGAGCGGGACTCCGATGACGAGCGCGGCGATCAGGCCCCGTAGTCGCTGCAAGTTCACTCCATCCAGTGCTGGCGGCCGCGCCGGAAGCAGGCGCCCCACTTGAACGTGACCAGCCGCGGAGATTCCGGGCCCTGCGCTCGCCGGCTCCGTGCCAGAGGGGCAAAAGCTTCGGCAGACCAGTGCCCACCGCGCCATCGTAACGCTACACTCCGGGCGCGCGTATCGGCCCCCACGGCCCGATTGCCGACAGAGCCGATCGCGGGGAGGCCGCAGCCCCGAGACTCGGGCCATTCGCCGCCCAGCGCCACGAAGCCAGGATCATGAAGCCACTTCGACACTTGTCCGCCTCCGAAGTCTCGGCCGCCATGCCGCCGCTCGCTGAGCGGCTGGCACTGGCCGAGCGGACAATGCGCGCCCTCGGCCATGATGCAGAGCTGCCACCGAAGATCGGGGTTCACCCCAGGCAGGCCGGGTCGCTGGCGCACGCCATGCCGGCGCTTCTGCGCGGCGAGTCCGCCGACGGCTCGGCGGACCTCATCGGCGCCAAGTGGATCACCGGGTTCCCGGCGAACCCGGCCAGCGGCCTGCCGACGTACCACGCCCTGGTCCTGCTGAACGATCCGATCACGGGCGAGCCGCTCGCAGTGATGGATGCCGCGGCGATCACGGCCGCGCGAACGGCCGCGATCAGCGGAGCAGCGATTCGTCACTTCTTGCCGGGCCACGCGAGGCCGAGCGGGCGTCCAACTCGAGTGGCCGTGTTGGGGGCGGGAGTCCAGGCTCGGAGCCACATGCCGGTCATCGGCCACGTCCTGCCAGGCGCTCACGTACGGCTGACCGACGTCGATCGGGCCCGAGCTTCGGCGCTCGCGCGCGAGGCTTCCAAGGCCGAAGGAATCGGCTCGGCTCAAGCCGTTTCGAGCGTTCGGGAAGCTGTCGAGTCGGCCGACGTCGTTGTCTCCGTCGTCTCGTTCGGCCCGGACCGCCAGACGCTCGATCCGGCGTGGCTAGGGCCCGGGACGCTGGTTGTGGCCGTCGACTACGACATGCAGGCGCCGGCGGCCCTGGCCCGCGAGTCGTTGTTCGTAGTCGACGAGCGTGACCAGTTCCTGGCCGCACGCACCGGCTCGGCCTTCGCCGGCTATCCCGATCCTGACGCCACGATCGGCGAGCTGCTTCGCGGAGACGCGTCCGGCCGCGAGACGGCAGGGGCCGGCCAGGTCAGCCAAGGCGAGTTCACGCGCCGGCGAGAGGGCCGCGTCCTTGTGACTCACCTGGGCGTCGGTCTCGCCGACGTGGTTTTCGCCTCGGCGATACTTGATCGAGCCGAGCAGCTCGGGCTGGGGCGACTCCTGCCGGGCTGAGTCTCGACGCTGAACGTTGCGCCTGCCCCACGTGTCATGGAACGGCGCGTGCGGCTCCTCGTCGGCGACGGAGTGCGACAGCCGCTACCGGTTTACCTCGAGCGGGCCCTGGGGAACCTCGATCATGACTCGCCCGCCCTCGACGACTACTGGATAGACCCTCAGAGGCAGCTCGGCGGGCGGATCGATTACCTCGCCATTGAGCAGCGAGAAGCGCGACAAATGGAGCGTGCAGAGAATCGAGTCGCCGGTGATCATGCCCCGATCCAGCTCGAAATACTCGTGCGAGCAGATGCCCTGGGTGGCGTGGAACGTGCGGTCGACGTTCGTCACAAGGACGACCCCGTCCTCGACGTCGCAGAGTTTCATCGTGCCCGGCGCAACGTCGGCCACCGCGCACAGGTCGACCCGACGCAAGCTGCCTGCCGGCCCCGTCATCGCGGGCTCAGGCCACAGCCGCGGCGACCGCCGGACGAGCGACCGTGCGCGCGTCCCACTTGGCTTTGAGCAACTCTCGCAGCCGATCCTGAGCCGACTCGAGCGGCACGCGAGCCACGACCGGCTCCAGAAAGCCGAGAACGATGGCCTTTCGGGCTTCCTCCGGATCGAGGCCGCGGCTCTCGAGGTAGAAAAGCTGCGTCTCGTCGATCGGACCGACGGAGCTGGCGTGGGCAACGCGGCGGCAGTCGGGCTGATCGATCTCGAGGCTGGGGATAGCCACGGACCGCGACTGCTTGGAAAGCAGCATCGCGAACTCGCCAAGGAAGCTGTCCGTGCCGCGCGCCGACCTGTCGATGGTGGCCAGACCCTTCATGTAAGCACGCGAGCGGTCGGCCAGAGCTCCCTTCGAGAGCAGGTTGCCGGTGGTGTCCCGGCCCACGTGGCGCGTGTACGAGGTGAGGTCGAAGAGCTGGTCGGACGAGCCGAAGACGATCTCCGCCTGCTCGACAGTCGAGCCGTCGCCGTCGAGCTGGTTGTCGATTCGACTGCGGACCACCCGACAGCCCAGCTGAGCCAGCGCCCAGCGAACCGTTGCTCCCCGCCCGAGCACCGCCGAACGGTGCTGGAAGGCTATCTGGCGGAGGGAAAAGTCCTGCAAACCGGCGAAGGAGAGAGTCGACCCGGCGCCGACGACCGCCTCGGTGGTTCCGGCGAAGAAGGCCTGAGACTGCAAGTCGCCGGCCTGCTCAGCGCCGCCCGACGAAACCTGTTCCTCCACGACCGAAACCTCCGCGTCCTCGCCCACGGAGATAACCGTCCGGGCGAACAGCGCCGTATCCGGCGCCCCAACCGCCCACCGCAGGACGATCGGCCGCTCCAGACGAACGCCGTTTGGAACGTGAACCAGCAGCCCGCCCGACCACAGGGCACGCGTCATCTGGGCGAGCTTGTCATTCTCGGGCAGCGCGCAGCCGCCCTCCAGCAGCTGCCGCAGCAACTCGGGGTCGCGGGCGCGCAGATCGGCGAGGGTTTCCAGGATGACCCCTGCGTCGCGGGCCTCGGCGGAGAGCACGAGAGCCGCCACTCGGTCCTCGACGATGTCTGCGTACGCAGCCGCTCCATGGAGGAGCAACTTTGCGGCGCCCGCTCCCGGCGCCGATGTCGCCGGCTCCGTGTACGGCCGCGCCCCAGCGAGTCGCGCGTTACGCAGATCGATGTATGTGGTGTAGAGCGGGTTCGCCTCGATCGGCAGAGCCTCGAAGGCTCGCAGCCCCGTCAATCGATCGGCAACGAGCCAATCCGGATCGACTGCGGCGGCCGCCACGCTGCGAACTGTGGCCTCAGTCACGAAGCTGAGAGTCAGGTCGGAGGGCGCCACGCGCGAAGCGGCGGCAGCCTGACCAGCGGTCCCGGCGGCCTGGCCCGCCGCAGCCCCCTCTTCGGCGGTCATCCGAGCGAACCCTCCATCTCGAGTTTCACCAGCCGGTTGAACTCGATCGCGTACTCCATCGGGAGTTCCTTGGTGAAGACCTCGAGGAAGCCCTGGACGACCAGGTTGGTGGCTTCGTTCTCGGTCAGGCCACGGCTCATCAGGTAGAAGACCTGGTCCTGGCTGATCTTGCCGACGGTGGCCTCGTGGGTCATCGTCGTGTCGTCTTCCTGGATGTCGATATAAGGGTACGTGTCGGAACGGCTGCCCTCGTCAAGCAGCAGCGCGTCGCAGCGAACGCTGGCGACCACGCCCGTGGCCCCCGGTACGACCCTGAGCTGGCCTCGGTAAGTGGTCCGGCCGCCATCCTTCGAGATCGACTTGCTGATGATCCGGCTGCGCGTGTTCGGGGCGAGGTGGATCGCCTTGGCGCCGGTGTCCTGGTGCTGGCCGCGCCCCGCCACGGCCACCGAGATGACCTCGGCTGTGGCGCCCTCGCCGCGCAAATAGATGCTCGGGTACTTCATCGTTAAGCGAGACCCTGTATTCGCGTCTATCCACTCGACGGTGGAATGGGCGTGGGCGTGGGCCCGCTTGGTGACCAGGTTGTAGACGTCGTTCGACCAGTTCTGGATCGTGGTGTAGCGAACCTTGGAGCCGGGCAGAGCGATGACCTCGACCACCGCGGCATGGAGCGCGTCGGTGGTGTAGATCGGCGCCGTGCAGCCCTCGATGTAGTGAACCTTGGCGCCCTCGTCCACGATGATCAGCGTCCGCTCGAACTGGCCGGTGTTCTCGGCGTTGATGCGGAAGTAGGCCTGCAGCGGCAGCGGGACCTCGACGCCCTTTGGAACGTACACGAAAGATCCGCCCGACCAGACTGCGCTGTTCAGGGCGGCGAACTTGTTGTCCTCCGGTGGAACGACCGTGGCGAAGTACTTCTTGAAGAGCTCCGGGTACTCCTTGAGCCCCTGGTCGGTGCCCATGAACACGACACCGATCTTGGAGAGCTCCTCTCGGACGCTGTGGTAGACGACCTCCGAGTCGTACTGCGCGCCGACGCCGGCCAGGAACTTTCGCTCGGCCTCGGGAATGCCGAGGCGTTCGAAGGTCTTCTTGATCTTGTCCGGGACGTCGTCCCAGGACTTCTCTTCGCCTTCGGACGGCTTTCGGTAGTAGACGATCTTGTCGAGATCGATCTGGTTGAGGTCGCCGCCCCACTGCGGCATGGGACGGGAAAGGTAGTGGGCGTAGGCGCGGAGGCGGAAATCGAGCATCCACTTAGGTTCGCTCTTGAAACGACTGATAGCCTCGACCGTCCCCCGGGTCAGGCCATGGCCGGTCTCTTCGAGGTAGTCGACCTCGTCGTGAAAACCGAACTTGTACTCGCTGGAGACGATCTCTGGGCTGGTGGCCATCGCGCTCCTAGGACGGGTCGGCGGTCCGAGCGGAGGGGGACGCCGGACCGCCGCCGTGGATTGTTCTAATTCCGACCACTATTATCGGGATTACCGCAAGCGGCGTCAAACGGTGGGCAATGTGCCAGGTGCTCCGCCAAGTCGCGCATGCTATTCTGCCGGGCGTCCGGCGGTTGGGCGCCGCCAACGTTCTTTATGGTATGCCCAACCCTCGAATGCCGGACGCATGCGGGCTCTGTCGTCACGGCCCCGGGCTTCTCCTTCGAGAACCTCACCGGCCCCGTCTCACATGTCGCGGCCGCTCCACGCCTCCAGGCAGGCCCCGAACGGCGGCCAGAAGCTTCGGTGAGGCCGAGGCCGACGCGATACCAGAGGAACCAATTGAAGCGACTCTCTCCCGCGGCGGTGATGGTGGTGGCGGCGGCCTTCGTTATCGTGTTCGATGCAGCCGTCATGGCGGCGCCGCACACGCTGGCAGAGCCGACGCCATCGGCCGCGCCGTCGATCATCGCCGTTGCGAGTTCGGATCCAACGGTTGTCACCGTAGCGTCGCTCACCCCCGACCCGCCCGGCGCCGCGTCGTGGCCCACGGTGGTCTACGCCACCGACCCGCCGACGCCCACGCCTCGACCGACGCCAAAGCCCAGGCCGACGCCCGCGCCGACGATGAGGGACACGGTCTGGAACGCGCGCACATACGTCAAGAACCGGGTGGGTGCCAGGGGCTATGACTGCATCAACGCAATCTGGACGGTGGAATCGAAATGGAACCCGCGCGCTGGGGACCCCGCCGGCGCATACGGCATCCCCCAGGCAAACCCAGGTTCAAAGATGGCCGCCTTCGGATCGAACTGGCGCTATAGCCCCTTGACGCAGGTCAAGTGGGGCCTCTGGTATATCGCCAGCCGATATGGGTCGGCCTGCGCCGCGTACAACTTCTGGGCGGCTCACGGCTGGTACTGAGCCGCCTCGAGGTCGGGCGCAACTCCGCCAGAGCGTCGAGTCGGCTGACCCCGCGGGCGAAGCGCGCTTAGTCCATTCATTATCCGCAGGACCGAGCGACCTCGCGGTGCATAGCAAGGGCAGCTGAAGATGGAGATCTGGCCGGGCCGACCTTTCCCGCTGGGGGCTACCCACCGAGACGGCGGCACCAACTTCGCAGTCGCGTCGGGCATCGCCAACGCCGTCGTTCTATGCCTCTTCGATGAAGCCGGCGAAGAAAGACAGGTCCCACTTCTGGAGCAGGACGCCGGCATCTGGCATGGCTTCGCGCCCGGTGTCGGGCCGGGTCAGCGTTACGGCTTCCGCGTCTCTGGTCCGTACCAACCGGCCCAGGGCCTCCGCTGCAACCCGAGCAAGCTGCTCCTCGATCCCTACGTTCGAGCCATCGTCGGCGACGTCGTCCCCGGCGACGAGGTTCTCGGCTATGTGCCGGGCGATCCCGACAGCCAGAGCAGCCAGGACTCAGCGCCGTACGTGCCGCGCGGCCTGGTTGTCGGTAGCGAATTCGACTGGGGCACCGATGCCGCGCCCGCGATCCCTTACTCGGACACGATCATCTACGAGACGCATGTCAAGGGCTTCACCCAGCTCCATCCCGGCGTGCCACCGGAGCTTCGTGGCACGTTCGCGGGCATGGCCTCGAAAGCGGCCATCGATCACCTGACCGGCCTGGGCATCACGGCCGTGGAGCTGCTGCCGGTCCACCATCATCTCGGCGATGGATTCCTGGGATCGAAAGGGCTCGACAACTACTGGGGCTACAGCACGCTTGGATTCTTCGCCCCGCATGCCGGCTATTCCGCCGAGGTTCGGGCCGGGCGACCCGGCGGCCAGGTGGCAGAGTTCAAGGGCATGGTCAAGGCCCTTCATTCGGCTGGCCTCGAACTGATCCTCGACGTCGTCTTCAACCACACCGCCGAGGGCAACGATCTCGGCCCTACCCTATCGTTCCGGGGATTCGACAACCCGGCCTACTACCGCCTCGTGACCGACGACCCGCGTTACTACTTCGACACTACGGGCACGGGCAACTCCCTCAACGCCGACGATCCAACGTGCCTGCGGCTCATCATGGATTCGCTGCGCTACTGGGTCAGCGAGATGCACGTCGACGGCTTCCGGTTCGATCTGGCGGTCGCGCTGGCCCGGGAGAACGGCGGGTTCGACCGGGTGTCGGCGTTCTTCGACCTCATCTCGCAGGACCCCATCGTCTCGAGGGTCAAGTTGATTGCCGAGCCATGGGACCTGGGCCAGCCGGACAGCTACGACCTGGGTCGCTTCCCATCCCTGTGGAGCGAGTGGAACGGGAAGTACCGCGACACCGTCCGTGACTTCTGGCGCGGGACGTCGGGAACGCTGCCGGACCTGGCGACGCGCCTGACGGGCTCGGCCGACCTCTACGGCCCGTCTCGCCGCCGGCCGAACGCCTCGATCAACTTCATCACCTGCCACGATGGCTTCACCCTGCACGACCTCGTCTCGAATGAGCGGAAGCACAACGAGGCGAACGGCGAGTCGAACACCGACGGCACCGACGACAACCGCTCGTGGAACTGCGGCGTCGAAGGCCCGACAGACGACCCGACGGTGCTGGAGCTGCGAGCCCGACAGTCCCGCGCGCTCCTCGGGACGCTGCTCCTGAGCCTGGGCGTGCCGATGCTGCTCGGCGGCGACGAGCTAGGCAGGACCCAGGGTGGCAACAACAACGCCTACTGCCAGGACAACGGGATCTCGTGGTACGACTGGAAGTCCGTCGACGAGGATCTGCTGGCCTTCACCCGCGCCCTGGTCGCCACCAGGCGCCGCCATCCCGTCCTGCGGCGCCGACGTTTTGCCGGCGGTGCATCTCGCGACGACATTGAGTGGTTCACGCCTGGCGGGTCCCGCATGATCGACTCGGACTGGGGCGGCGGCTGGACGCGCAGCGTGGTGGCCTACTTCGACGGGGGCCGCGACGCCGACCGGGACGATCGCGGTCGGTCGGTTCTCGACGACGACCTGCTGCTCGTCATCAACGGCTGGTGGGAGCCGCTCAGCTTCACCCTCCCGGACGTCGGCTTCCCACGAGCGTGGCAGCCCGAGCTGGACACGTTCACCGGAGAGGTCGGGGCGATAGTTGGCCCAACCCTGGCGGCCGGCGCTGCGCTGGTCGTGGAGCCTCGCTCGCTGATCCTGTTGACCTCGAAGAGGCCGGCCGCCGCCTGAGGCCGCTGCGCATGGACATCCAGCGCTGATCGGATACTGGCCAGCCTTTCGCGTCGCATGCGCCACAATCGCGTCATGCCCCAGCAGATAAGCCTCGCCGTGGCGCGCCGGTTCCTTGCCATCCGCCACCTGCTCGCGCCCCCGCGCGCGTTGCCGCCCACTCCGGAAAGCGTCCTGGCAGTGGTCGATCGCCTCGGCTCGGTGCAATTCGATCCGCTCGACGTTGCCGGCCGCAACCACGACCTCGTGCTCCAGGCGCGCATCACGGGCTACCGGCGCGGACTCACCGATGAGCTGCTGTACGGTCGTCGCCTGCTGTTCGAGGCCTACAACAAAGGCCTAAGCCTCTTGCCGACGCGCGAGCTGCCCTATTACCGGGTCTCGTGGCAGAACAATGCCGACGGTCGAGCCGGGGAGCTTATACGCAAGCGGGTCGAGCTGGCCGACAAGCTGCTGACGGAGATCACGGAAGGCGGGCCCAGGTGCTCTGGCGACTTCGAGCGGGAGGCTCCGATCGACTGGTGGTGGGGACCCACGGGCGCGGTCCGGGCCGTGCTTGAGGCGCTGGCCGTGTCGGGCCGGCTGAGCCTCGCCCGACGGGACGGCAACCGCCGCTACTACGATCTGACCGCGCGACTTTACCCGGCCGATCTGATCGAGACGCGCATTCCAGAACGCGAGCAGCTGCGCCACAAGCTGCTCTCCCGGTATCCCGGCCACGGTCTGCTCGGCGCGAGCGGAAACGGCGAGCTGTGGCCGGGCACCGGGACTGCGGAAACCAGAGCACAGATGCGCCGTGAGCTGCTGGACCGGGGCGAGCTCGTCGCAGTGGCCGTCGAGGGCATGCGCGGCGAGCGTTTCGTCGTCGGCGATGAGCTGCCACTTCTGGCCCAGGCCGAACGAGAGCTCGCCGAGCCCGGCGCTGGCTCCAGCTCAAGCCCCGGTCCACTCAACGTCCCGTCCGGCTGCAGCTTCCTCGCCCCGCTCGACCCGTTGATGTGGGACCGCGGCGCGCTCGGGCCGCTTTACGACTTCGAATATCGGTGGGAGGTCTACACACCTGCGGCGAAACGCCGCTGGGGCTACTACGTCCTGCCGATCCTGTTCGGCGACTGCCTGGTCGGCCGGGTCGAGCCCCGCATCGACCGTGCTGGGAAGTCGGTGACGATTCTGAGTTTGACCTGGGAGCCAGGCTTCGACCCGATCGAGGCGCCCGGTTTCGTGGCCGCCTTCGCGGCCGCACTCAACGCTTACCTGGCGTTCGCCGCCGCCAACACGGTTTCACCGCCAGCGGATGGAACCAATCCCTCGCTCTTCCGCGCCATCGCCGACGAGGTGCGGGTGACCGCCTTCGGACGGGCGGTCGCTCGGACCGGAACCTGACCGGCCCGGATCCTCGAGCCGCATCCGAACGGGGTCGGCCCAGCCGTCCCGCGGCTCAGTTTCAGGGGATCTGCATGGGCCCGCGCCAGCCGTGCGAGTGAGAGAATCGGCCCTCACTCAGCAGATGACAGGAGCAGGCAATGGCCGCAGTGCGAAGCGCAACGGTGGAATGGGTTGGCGATCTTGCGTCGGGGTCGGGCCAGCTGAGCGCAGGCACGAGCGGCGCCTTTTCGGCGCTGCCGGTGACCTGGGCTTCGCGGACCGAACGCGCCGACGGCCGAACAAGCCCAGAGGAGCTTCTTGCCGCCGCCCATGCGAGCTGTTACGCAATGGCGTTCTCGAGCGAGCTGGCAAAGGCAGGTTCGCCGCCCGAGCACCTGGAGGTCTCCTCGGAGATCAACGCCGACCGGGTCGACGGCAAGTGGACCGTGATCTCAAGCAAGCTGACCGTCCGCGGCCGCGTGACGGGCCTCCAGGAAGGGCGCTTCCGGGCCCTGGCAGAGCAGGCCAAGGACGGCTGCCCTATCTCGCGAGCGCTGCAGGGCAATGTCGCCCTGAGCGTGGAGGCGTCGCTGGACGGCTAAGCCAACAAGGCGACGGCACGGCATCGGCCGGGCATCGGCGCGCCGGCGACTCGGAGAGCCCAACGTGCGCAGGGCTGCTAATCTCGCGTCGTGAGCAAGCAAGACCCGCCCAAGGCGGTCCGTGTCGATAGCTGGAGTTTCGATGGCAGCTGGCCGGGAAGTCGGCGCCGCGTGCCGCTCATCGGCATCTTCCTGATCGTCCTCGGGCTCTTTCTGGCCGCCGGTCAGCTCTCCTCCGAGGCCCAACTCGGCGCGTCGGCTTTCTTCCTTGCGGTCGGCCTCGTACTCGTCGTTGTCGGTTTCCGTGACCGCAGCGACCTGGCTCTGTATGCCGGCGTCTTCGTCACGGCTCTGGCCCTGGCCGACCTGCTCAGCAGCGCCGCGCTCATCCACGGCTCCGGCTGGGGGACGCTATTCCTCGGCGTGGGCGTCATGGCCATCGCCCTGATCCGCTCTTCGGCCGGTCGCCGCTGGGGCTGGGCTCTCGGAATCGGCGCGCTACTGGCCCTGTGGGGCGGGAGCGACGTGGCTGCGTCGAACCTGGCCTTTCCGGCCGATCGACTCGTCGGGCCCCTCTTGATCGTGCTGCTCGGGCTCTACATCGTGACTCGCAACAGACGCGCCCGCGGTTTCTGACGTCAAGCGTCGGCGCGCCGTCAAGCGTTTGCGCGCACCCTGGCCTGGCCGGGCAAGCCATTCCTCAGCGAGGGCCGCCGGCCTTTTGGGCTGCCTCGGTGGCCGCACGATCCACGGCGATCGTGAGCGTGTCGGCGATCTGGAGCAACTCCCGGTCTGTGACCACGAACGGCGGCCCCAGCAGGACGGTGTCGCCGTTCGTGCCGTCGGCGTTGCCCGTGCCGTGATACATCAGCAGACCGGCGGCGCGGGCATGGCTCATGACGCCTTCGATGAGTCGCGCAGAGCGCGGGAAAGGTCGCCTCGTGGCCCGGTCGGCGACGAGCTCGAGGCCGATCAGCAGGCCGCGGCCACGGATTTCGCCGACGTTTGGATGGCGGCCCATTCGGTCGGTCAAGAGCGCCAGCAACCGCTCGCCCTTGGTCGCGCTTGCCTCGACGAGATTCTCCGCCTCCAGGATGCGAAGCACTTCGGCTGCCCCGGCCGCGCCCACCGGGGAGTGGCTGTACGTGAATCCGTGGACGAAACCCCCGCCAGTCGTGACCGTCTCGTAGACATGCCCGCTTGCCACGGCCAGACCGAGCGGGAAGTAGCCCCCGGCGACGCCCTTGGCCGCGGCCATCACGTCCGGCCGCACTCCCCAGTGATCGACCCCGAACCATCGCCCCGTCCGTCCGAAGCCGGTCATCACCTCGTCGGCGACGAGCAGCACGCCGTGGCGCCGGCAGACCTCCGCGATGGCCGGCCAGTAGCCGTCCGGGGGGACGACCGCGCCCAACGTGGCGCCGACGATCGGCTCCGCCACGAAGGCGGCCACTCTCCCCTGCCCCGCTTCGATGATGGCCGTGTCAAGCTCGGCGACCAGCCGGTCCACGTCGCCGAGGGCGTGGGCGGCGGCCTCTCCCGCCCGGTAGGGATACGCGGCGCTGACGTGATCGAAGCGGCCCAGCCACGGCTCGTAGGGCCCGCGGAGAGGCTTCCGGCCGGAGAGATCCAGCGCCCCCAGCGAGTTCCCGTGATAGCTCCCCCACCGGGCGATGACGACCGTCCGGTCCGGTTCGCGGCGGGCCAGGTGGTACGCCCGGACAAGCTTCAGGCAGCTCTCGATCGCCTCGGAGCCGCCGCTGACCGGATAGAGAGCCGGCTCGTCCATCGGGAGATGCCGCCCCACGGCGCGCGCGTAGGACTCGAGCGGCTCGCTGGTAAAGGTCGTCCCGTGGACATAGGTGAAGGCACCGGCCTGTCGCGCCATGGCGTCCACGACGGACTGGCGGCCGTGGCCGACGTTCACGACGATGGCCCCGCCGGCGGCATCGAGGTACGACCGGCCTTGGGTGTCCCAGATCGTGCAGCCCTCGGCGCGCGCGGCCACCGGCAGCTCGACGCCGGTGACCCTCTGGAAGACGCGCCCGCCGGAAACTCCGCCGCTGGCGGCGGGATCGGTCGTACTCATGGCGCGATTGTAGGTCGCCGGTCGGCGATCAGCCCTGGGGACCAAATATGAGTTATTCGCTTAGGGCCATAGGGCGCCCGCGACGTGACAAGCGGCATCTGTGGCTATGCATAGTTGTGACCTATTCATAGAGCACGCATAGATCTGCTACCAGAGGACCTCCAATGCCGAGCCCGTCGCCAGTCTCTTCGAAGGAGATCTGAGCCATGTTGCGCCCCGCCGACGGCATATACGGCCTGCAGGCCTCACTTCTCAAGACCCTGGCAAGCCCTCGCCGACTCGAGATCGTCCACCACCTGGGCGAAGCCGGCCCGGTCGAAGTCCGCAAGCTGGCCGAGCATTTCGGCTCGACCCAGCCCGCGATCTCCCAGCACCTTGCCGCCCTGCGCGCAGTCGGCATCGTCGAAGCCGTCAGGGACGGCCGTGAAGTCCGGTACCAGCTGGCCGATCCAGAGATCGTCGCCGCGTGCGGGCTCATGCGCCAGGTCTTGATCCGCCGAATCGCCGTTCTCAGCGACATCGCCGCCTCGTACTCCAGCCAGCTGCCGGCTGAACCCGTGGAGCTCAATCGCTAGGCAATCCAGGTTGGTCTCGCCATAGCTAGGAGGTCAGGAGTCGTGGCCGAGAAGCTCATGTTCATGATCACGCACGGGCCGGAGCATCCCGAACACGTGACGATCCCGTTCGTAATGGCGGTGGCCGCCCTGGCCTCCGACGTGGAGGCGGTGATCGGACTTCAGGCCGATGGCGTCGAGATCGCCGTCAAGGGCCGGGCCGACTCGGTGGCCGCTGAAGGCTTCCCGCCCCTGGCCAAGCTCATGAACGATTACCGCGAGCTGGGCGGCAAGATCCTCGTCTGCGGCCCGTGCGTGAAGTCACGCCAGATCGACCCCTCCAATCAACTCGTGGAGAACGCCGAGGTCGTCGCCGCGGCCCGCTTCGTGGTCGAGCTGACCTCCGCAACGAACGCCCTGAGTTACTAGGCACCCGAATCGGAGAACCCAATGAGCGCAATGGACGTAGCAGAACTCGGAACCATTACCGCCGCCGAAATCATCGACGCCCGCGGCGCCGCCTGCCCGGGCCCGCTTCTAGTGTCCCGATTCGGAAGTCGCTGGCGGCTTGCGAACTGCTTTGGCGAGGATCTGGTCGGCGGTCTTGACCCAGTGGAAGGGCG
>DASWZK010000064.1:0-1682 GCA_036404515.1 Candidatus Limnocylindrales bacterium | reverse complement strand
TCCTGGCTCGCGGATCGTCGCTGCCGGCCGCCTTCCCGGGCTCTCGAGCCCCGTGGCATGTGGCCAGCCGCTCCTCGCTGACAGTTGCGCGACAGCGCCGGATTCACACCGGCTTCCCTGATACGAGCGGCTCTATTCGATGTGGCATGGGGAGGTTACAGCGCGGGGGCGCTCCCCGCCAGCGCAAGCGCCGGAGAGCAACCTGTGATGATCGTGCCATCAGGCCGCACTCAGGCCGAATTCAAACCCGGGTAGCACAAGGCCGAGTCGAGCGTCCGCGAGGCTTCGATTCAAGTACGTCGAGCTACCACGGACGCCCGATCACGATCGCTGGGCGTCCCTGCCGAGGCCATGGGTGCCAGAAGCCGGCGCCAACGCTTCATTCTGTCGGCCATCTGCTATCAGCATCGGCATTTGGCCGGGTTTTCGAACCGATCGAAGCCGCCGCTTAGCTCCGCAACCTCACCGGCGAGAGCTAGAGTTGTGCTCTGCGCAGGATGTGGAGGTACGCATGGCACCCGTTCGCTTCGGGCTGTTCGTTCCCCAGGGCTGGATCCTCGACCTGGTGGACATCGAAGATCCGATCGAGCAGTACGAGACGATGAGTCGCGTTGCCCAAACGGCCGAGCGCCTGGGCTTCGACTCGATCTGGCTCTTCGACCACTTCCACACGTACCACAAGCCGGTGCTGGAGACGACGTTCGAGTGCTGGACCTCGACGGCAGCCCTCGCCCGCGACACCAGTCGCATCCGGCTCGGCCAGATGGTCACCTGCAACGGGTACCGGAACCCCGCCCTACTGGCCAAGATGGCCTCGACCGTGGACGCGCTCAGCCACGGCCGGCTCGACTTCGGGATCGGCGCCGGCTGGTACGAGCACGAATACCTGGCCTACGGTTACCCGTACCCGCCGACAGCCAACAGACTGCGAATGCTGCGCGAAGCGCTACAGGTCATTCACGCGATGTGGACGTCCCCGTACGCGTCATTCGAAGGCGAGTTCTACAAGATCTCAGGGGCGATCAACGAGCCGAAGGGCGTGCAGAAGCCCCACCCGCCGATCTGGGTCGGCGGCAGCGGCGAGAAGGTTACGCTCAAGCTGGCGGCCCAGTACGGCGACGCCACGAACTTCGGCGGCCACCTCGACGACATGTCCTGGTACGCCCACAAGCTCGAAGTGATCCGGGGCCACTGTGAGGAGTTCGGGCGCGACGCGGACTCGCTGGTCCGGTCCACGAATGTCGAAACCACTCTCTTGCGGCCGGGCGACGATCCGGACGCGCTCACGAGGCGATACCGGCGCGACCAGTCGCTCACGGAGTACAGGGCCCACGCCGTGGTCGGCGGCCCGCAGCAGGTCATCGACACATACGGCCGCCTGATCGACGCGGGCATGAACTACATCATCATCTCCGACGTCCCCGGGCTCGCCACGACGGACATCCTCGAATACCTGGGCTCGGAGGTCCTGCCGGCCTTCCGGTAGGGGCAGCGCCGACGGGCCGCGCCCCGGCCGACGGACACGCGCCGCGCGGCCTAGATGTGATTCCCGGACACGTTGTTGACCAGAACGGCCATGGGTGTCTGGCCGTTTAGGGAGCCGTGGGGTCTGTGCTCGTTGTAGTGGGCAACGAAGACAGGCAGAGCGTCTAGGCGAGCCTGGTTCGTGTCGTAGCGCCGAA
>DASWZK010000063.1:0-7916 GCA_036404515.1 Candidatus Limnocylindrales bacterium | reverse complement strand
GCGCGCCAGGACGTCGAGGTTGCGCACCGCGCAGGCCGCGGTCTCGCGCTTGGCCCAGCCCACCAGGGCGGGCTTGTCCTTGATCCCGAGGATTGTGGTCACCGAGGGATAGAGGGGTCCGCCATTCCAGCTGTAGCGGTGACGGGCATCGCGGACCAGGCCAATGGCGCTCATGGGTCCGGTCTCCGATGGCGGCTTTCGGCCGCTTGCGCCACGACGCCGGGAACCGGCTCGACGCCGTTGTTAGGACGCTGTATCATGCCGTTATAATACGTCAGTATGACGTTGGCAGCAACCATTATCTTAGGGCTCGATCGAGCCGGGAGGATCTCTAGATGCCACCAGACGAGGAAGAGTTCCGAGCATCGCTCCGGGACATTCTCGAACGCAGCGGCCTCTCGATGCGGGCCCTGAGCGCCGCCATGGGTCGCGATCCTGGCTATATCGCGGCCCTCCTCGATCCAACCCGGCCGTCGCGGGCACGGCCGACTCCGGCCAACCTGATCCGTGCTTCGGATGCGACCGGGATAACGTTCGTCGAGCTACTTGAGCGCCTCTGGGGCATCCCGCCCTCGCGACTCGCACGGGAGCTCGCCGGTCTCGGGGTAGCGGGACCGCTCGCGGAGCATCTGGATCGCCTGACCGACCCCGAGCGCGCCGAGGTTGCCGACTTTGCGGCCTACCTCGCGGCTCATCACGCCGGCCGCCGCACGGCGGGCGGCAAGCAGTAGAGCGACCGCGTGGGTGGCTCAGACGTGAGTCCGGTATCTGCACCGCTGTCCACCAGGGCCGACCACGTGTGGCGGCGCCCGGCGGTGAAGTAGAACTTGGCACGGGCTAGGTCGGCGCCCGTGGAGGTGCGCAGGCTGTCCGGCCCGAACGACTCTCGTCGGCCGGCCGCCGCCACGAGGTACAATGTGGCCAAGCCGATCCTGGCTCGTCATCCGCTAGATAGGTGTTATTGAAAAACGACTCGATAGTCCAGACCAACCCCGCTACCAGCGAGCACCGTGCCACCTTACGTGAGGATCTGGCCGGTGCGTTTTCATGCCCGCCGCCGGCGGGGGCCAATGGCGAGTCCGCCGCCGGGGCGCCTGCTCCGCGGCGCTCCCACCGAGGGCCCCTGACCCGCGGACCCAAGACCCGCCTCGTCCCGACCTCGATCGTGGTCGAGCAGGTCCCAATCGATCTATTGCGTCCCGATCCGGCGAACCCCAGACGGATCGGTGATGCCGAACTCGACGCTCTGGAGCGCAGCATCCGCGAGTTCGGCTTCGTCGAGCCGGTCCTTGTCCGCCGAGCGGACGGCACGGTCATCGCTGGCCACCAGCGCCTGGTGGCAGCCCGCCGGCTGGGCCTGCAGACCGTCCCAGTCAGCTGGCTCGATCTGTCGCTCGAGGAGGCCCGTCTCCTGGGCTTGGCCCTGAACAGGATCGGCGGCTCCTGGGACGAGGCCCTCCTAGCCCGCCTCCTCGCGGAGCTCGGGGCCGCAGGCAACGTGGATCTCTCCCGGTCCGGTTTCGGCGACGACGAGGTTCGCGATCTGCTGCGCGGCCTGGAGGTCCGCGAGAAGCGCGAACGGCCGGAAACCTTCGATCTGGATGCCGCGCTGGAGGAGGCGACAAGACAGCCTCGGAGCAAGCCAGGCGATCTCTGGCGCCTGGGAGAGCATCGGCTCCTCTGCGGCGATGCCACCCACGCCCCCGATATCGAGCGCCTGCTCGCCGGAGAGCGGCCGGCGATGGCATTCAGCGACCCCCCATACGGCGTCGCCCTGGGCGATCACGGCGGTCATCAGAGAGGCCAGCGCCGCCGCCGCATAGCCAACGACAACCTCGATCCGGCTAGCTTCGAAGCCTTCGTTCGCGCCTGGGGCCAGAACCTGCTGGCCTACGTCGATGGCGCGATCTACGTCTGCATATCCTCCAAGGAGCTGCCCCTGTTGTGTCGAGTCCTGTCCGAGGAGGGTGGCCACTGGTCCGACACGATCGTCTGGGCCAAGGATCGCTTCGTCCTCGGTCGGGCCGACTACCAGCGCGCCTACGAGCCCATTTGGTATGGCTGGCGCGAGGGCTCGGCTCATCGCTGGTGCGGTGATCGCGACCAGGCCGATGTCTGGGAGATCGCCCGACCGGCCGAGGCCCCGCTCCACCCGACCATGAAGCCCCTGGCTCTCATGGAGCGGGCAATCTCCAATAGCTCCCGATCAGGAGACTTGGTGGCCGACTTGTTCGCAGGTTCGGGCTCGACCCTGATCGCAGCCGAGAGAACCGGCCGGCGCTGTGCCGCCTTGGAGCTCGATCCTATCTACGCCGATGTGATCATCGCCCGCTGGGAATCCTTCAGCGGCGGGAAGGCGGGCCGGATCGATGGCTAGCCGATCGCCCTCCGGACCACCGTCACCGCCGCTGCGACGGAGTGGCGTCCGAAACCGAGGTTGTACGGCGAAGACCACGGCCGGAAAGCCGTGCCGCTCACCCGCTCTGCGGGGTGAGTCACTCTGTCACATGCACCATCCCGACCACGGCGCCGAGGTTGCTCAGGCGCGCCGCCTGGGGGGTGTGCACCGCCGCAAGGAAGCGACTCTCAAGGAGGTCTACGACCTCGGCGACCTGGGCACGATCGGGGGCGCGAGGCGGCTGCTAAGCATTGTCGCTCTCGAGACCCTGGCTCTGCCGAATTCGGTTCCGCGCAATCAGACCCTAGTGGCGGTAGCGAAAGCGAGCGTGAAGGTGATCGAGGCCGCCGACATTGCGGACATCTTGGCTCCCTATGAGCTCCCGCGCGGTCCGGATCGAAGACGGGGCTGACACGACACCAGCCTCCACTCTCTGCCGGCCACATGGCCATGTCCCTCTTCACCATCGTTCACCATTTGGTGAAGAAGAATCCGCTCGTGAACCCGTTGGCGGCCTGTGGCCACAGCCAGTCGGTCGGGGGTGGGGGAGCCTCTGCGGGGTGACGCTCCGCTTGGGAAGCAGACACTCTGCCAGCTGAGTTACTCCCGCTTGGAGCAGGGGTAGTTATGGCAGATTGGTGCGTGAACGAGCGGCCGCGCGCCGATCTCCAGAAGCGCGGCGATCCGCGGCCCTGCATTGTCGCCGAAGGCAGAGCCTAGACTGGGTCTTGTGCGCGAGCTTTATCCACCGATCGAGCCGTTCGAGATCGAGCGTTTGAGGGTCTCCGACCTGCACGAGCTCCATCTCGAGCAAAGCGGTCGGCCCGATGGTCAGCCCGTCATCTTCGTCCACGGTGGGCCGGGAGCCGGAACCACGCCCGAGCACCGCCGGTTCTTCGACCCTGATGCCTATCGGATCGTGCTGTTCGATCAACGCGGTTGTGGTCGCAGCACCCCGCGCGCCAGCCTCGAGCAGAACACGACCTGGGACCTTGTCGAGGACATGGAGAAGATCCGGGTCCACTTCGGCATCGATCGATGGGTCGTCTTCGGTGGCTCCTGGGGCAGCACGCTAGCGCTGGCGTACGCCGAGACGCATCCCGATCGCGTGACGGCGATCGTGCTGCGCGGGATCTTCCTGTTGCGACCGCGCGAAATCCGCTGGTTCTACCAGGAGGGCGCGAGCTTCGTATTCCCGGATGCGTGGGACGCGTTCCTGGCACCCATCCCCGTGGATGAGCGCGTGGACTTGCTGGCCGCTTATAGGCGCCGCCTGACCGGCGACGACCCAGCCGAGAGGGCGACGGCCGCGAGAGCGTGGGCAACCTGGGAGGCATCCACGATCCGCTTGATCCCCGATCCGAAATTGATCGCCGAATTCAGCCAACCCGATGCCGCCGACAACCTCGCCCGCATCGAGTCACATTACTTCGCCAACCATGGGTTCTTCGACCATCCCGACCAGCTGCTCGATGGCGTGCCGCTGATCCGCCATATCCCGGCCGTGATCGTTCACGGTCGCTACGACATGTGCTGCCCGGTATCGAACGCCTGGGATCTCCACCGCCGCTGGCCGGAGGCCGCACTCGAGATCGTCCCCGACGCGGGGCACGCAGCCATGGAAGTAGGCATCGTCGATCGCCTGGTAGAGGGGACTGATCGTTTCAGGCGATTGCTATAGGGGGACGCCGCCCCGGGCCCGTGTGTCGCACGGAAGTCGAGTCGGGGTGGATCGACCACTGAGAAACCCCGAGGGCACTTCGATGGCTGCACCCGAGGCATACGTCCGGGCCGATCTGTCTGATAGCACCAAGTAAGCAGGCTGCGGGGCGACTGGCCAGTGCCGGGAAAGCAGGGTGTCCGGCCCGGGATCGGCACGCCCAAACCGCCACTGGGAATGTCGTTGCCCTGCCGACAGTTGTCGCCCGGCCCAAATCTCGTCGGCCGAGGCCGGCACGGTCGCACTGTCCCGTTTCGGGTGGGTGGCAACCTACCGTTACGGATAGGACGTCTCCAGACTTTCGACCCTAGGGACCAGGTAGGCGGCGGGCCGACCATCTAACTCTTCTGCGCCTGGGTGAGCGCGAGATGAAGCGGTCGCTCCCGCTCGAAGCAGCAAGAGTCACGACGAGCGCCCGTGTGGAATCGTGAGCAGTGGAGAGCCCGATGCGCAGGTTCCTCGTTGCAGTGCTGGCCGTGCTCGTCGGTACCTGCTTCCTGGCCTCGATCGCCTCGGCGTATACCCCGGTCGATGTTCGCGGGACGTGGGTCGGCCAGTTCGAATCCATAAATGCGGCAAATGGCCTGGTCAACGGCGTGATCACGATCGCTACCGAGGACTTCAGCACCGGAGCGGTGACCGGAACTGCAAGCGGCGGAACCAGCTCGAAAACCAGGACGTGGACTCTCACCGGCGCAGTCATCGGCTCCACCCTCGTTCTCACGTTCCATCTCACGAACAGCACTACCACCTCCGTGGAGACCATGATCGTCTCGCCGGACGGCAGCACGATGACCGTCGCGCAGCCGCAAGGCGCCGGGGGCACCGCCTCGCGCACGCTGACGCGGACCGGGCCGGCGCCGTCCGCGAGCCCGGCGCCGGCCGCGAGTCCGTCGCCCAGCGCACTGCCTACCGGCGGCGGCACGAACGGGAATCCGACCTGTACGTTCGGCGGAGCGGGCGGCGACATGCGGCCGATCGCGACGGGCAACATCGACTCGAGCGTCGTACGCGTCGTTTCGGAGTCCGTTGACGGGCAGGCGCTGTTCCCGTCGGCCGTGGCGATCGACACCGGCGACCCGCGCGGTCGGGTCTTCGTCACGAACTTCCTCTCCCGCGCGGTCACGGTGCTCTCCGGGCGCCCACTGAACCCCGCCGATATTCAGGTGCAGTCGACGATCGAGGTCGGCGGCTTCAACGCCGCGGTCGCAGTCGATCCCACAACGGGTCACGTCTTCGTCGAGGATCAGGCGAACTGTCAGATCGTAGTCCTGGACGGCCGGGCGACGCCGCCCTCGGTCATCCGGACCATCAGCCTGCCGGGGCAGCCTTCCGACATCGCCGTGGATCCGACCACCGGTCGACTGTTCGTCGCCTTCGTCGACCTCGGCCAGGTCCTCGCCATCGGGCCCGACCTCTCCACGGTTCCGACCACGATCACTGTCCCCGGAGGACCTCGACGCCTCGTGGTGGACGGTGCCAGCGGGCTGGTCTTCGTCGCCCGGTCGGCCCAGGCCCCCGGTGGAGCGACGACCGGCGGGTCGATTGGCGTGATCGACGGCCGGGCGGACCCTCCCCGGCTGGTCGCGGAGACCGGCGCAGCCGCTCCAACCGCGCTGGCCGTGGACGGGACGCGCCACATGCTCTTCGCGGTCGAGACCGGGACCGGTCAACTCTCGTCGTTCGGTGTCGCGGCCGACGGCGCTCTCACGCGCCTTTCCAGCGTTCTCATCGACCCCGATCCGGCCGCCCGCACCGTGGCGGCAATCGCCGTCCTGCCGGCCAGCCACGACGTGCTGGTGCCGCTCGCAACCGCGAACCAGGCGAACCTGTTCACCGTCGGGGTCGATGGCTCGCTGCGCCTGGACCGGGCGGTGGCGGGCATCACGAACGGCGTAGCCCTGGCGGTAGACCCGGCCACCGGTCGAACATTCGTCGCGGAGCCGGGCCAGAGCTCGGTCGTCGTCGCCGCGCTCGACGTGGCCGCCGCGCCGGCGCCCTCCATCACGGCGGCCTTGCCGGGCCCGCTGGAGATCTCCCTGGCCCCGCAGGACGTCGCCCGTAGCATCGGGATCACCGCGTTCCTGATGCTGTTGCTCGGCGTGCCGACCCCTCTCTTCAACAGCACGCTGTCGGCCAAGCGCCGGCTGATCGAACGCTGGCTGCGCCGCAGGTTGCCACGCCGCATGGCTGCCAGCACGCGCGGCGCGGGCGTGGGCCGCCGCATCGGGACCCTGTCCGGGACGTGGCCCGGGATGATCGTCTACCTGCTCCTCGTCACCCTCCTCTATGCGTTCCTAAACGCCCAGTTCCCCAGCCAGAACGTACTCCTGACGTTCGGCACCACGCTGTTCGGGATTGCCGCGGGTACCGCCCTCTCCCAGGTGCCGGCGGAGCTGTACGTGCGCCGCCACCACTACGCCCGGGGGCAGATCCGGGTTGCCCTGTGGACGCTCATCCTCGCCGCCGGCTGCGTTCTGGTCACCCGTGTCACGGCCGTCCAGCCGGGCTACGTCTACGGGATAATCGGCGGCTTCACGTTCAGGGTGGCGCTCAGCGCGGAGGACCGCGGTCGAATGGCGTTCCGCGGGATGGCCGTCCTGCTGGCCGTCGGGTTCGCGGCCTGGTTCATTCGCATCCCCTTCCAGCCGACGGTCGGGATCATCGGCGGCGATGTCGGCTCGGTCGGCAATAGCATCCTGGCCAACCTGTTTGTGAGCGCGGTCCAGGGCGCTGCGATCGGGCTGATCCCGCTCCGGTTCCTGACCGGAGAGACGCTCTTCGCATGGAGCCGTCGGCGGTGGGCCATCCTCTGGGCCCTGGCGCTCCTGCTGTTCGCCCACGTGATCCTCTATCCGGTGAGCAGCTTCGAGCCACATCCGAGCCCGACAGGTCTCTGGACCGTAGCCCTGACGGTCGTCCTATATGGCGGAATCGCGATCGCCTTCTGGGCCTACTTCCGGCGCCGGGACCTGCGGCACCAGGTGCGGCCGACCACCAGAGCGATCGAGCCCGCGTCGTCCAGGTGACGAGATACCGGTCCGCGACGCGGAGGACTTGCTCGACGGGCTCACTCTTCGACCCCAGATCGAGAAGACCCGGATCGGGTCACCGCAGGCCGGCTCGTGTGGGAGATCGACGTCTTCGCCGGCTAGAACGAAGGCCTGGTCGTGGCCGAGGTCGAGCTTCCCTCCGAAGCGACCGCCGTGTTTCTGCCGGCCTGGATAGGTGAGGAAGTGACGGGCGACTCCCGCTACTACAACGCCAATCTCGTCGGGCACCCGTTCAAAGAGTGGGGCAAGCCCTGAACCGCCGGGCCAGGCGGGTGGGTGGCGGTAGCATCACCTGGGCGCGGTCGCGCGAGCGAGGCCGCGGCGGGATGGGCCGCAATGTGCGCGATCGCCGCTCACGAGCGATGGCAGTTGGGAGGGGATACGGATCCGGGCGCGGCATTGGGCCCTGAACTTTGACCTAATCGTGACCGAGCAGCCCACCGGGCTAGTTGGACCCGTGCCGCTCGAAGAGTCGTTGCTCCTCGATGGTCCGCTCGGCAAGGGGTTGCGCCTCGAGTCGCTCATCCGGAATCGGCATCCCGCTCTGGACCGATCTGCCGTACGTGCCCCGGGCGATGCGCTCCTCGGCGCGCCCGACGGCGATGAGCTGCTCGCGGAGGTCGGCCGCGAGGGCGACGGTCACCGACTCCGTTTCGAGAGCGCTGCTGGCGTCTGCGTCATCTCCGGTCTGCTGGCGCCCGAGGGACCCTTCGGCACGGATCTCGCCGCCCAGCCCGGCAAGCGC
>DASWZK010000062.1:0-9878 GCA_036404515.1 Candidatus Limnocylindrales bacterium | reverse complement strand
TCGTCGGGGCGTGGGGCGATGTGCGCGGGCAGAGATTGCATCGGCGCGCGGGCCCGAATGCGCCGCTCCGTTGCACTGCGCGCGCGCCCGTTCGTTCTGAGGAAGCGCATCTGTTTGCCGATGCTCATACTGTTCGCCTATGAGCGAAGTATCTGCCAGACAACTGGAAATCGAAGCCGTCATGGACGAGCTCAGCGACTTCTGGGGCACGCACGGGCCCGATGTCCCGGAGTGGGTCGCCCAGGAACTCACCTTCGGTCAGATGCGCCTGCTGTTTCTGCTGAGCAAACACGGTCCCTCACCGATGAGTCACATCGCGGAGTGGCTCGGCGTTGGGCTGCCGACGGCGAGCGGGATCGTGGAGCGGGTCGAGCGTCACGGCCTGGTGGCGCGCCAGCATCGCCTGGATGATCGCCGTGTCGTGGACTGCCAGCTGACCGATGCCGGCCTCCATCTCATCGATGAGATCTCCGGCATGCGCCTGGAGATGATGCGCCGGTTCCTCGGCGTCCTGACCGAAGACGAGCTGGCCGAGATGGCCCGCCTGATCACGCTCGTCCTGGAACGAACCAGATCGAGGACGGCGTGATCGCCGAAATCGCGACCCGAGTCGCAATCATCGAGGAGGACTCCAAGCTGGTCTGATCGCGTCTCGTCTCCGGGCGGGGCGCGCCGACCGTCCTCCGTTCTCAGTCAAGGTCCCAATCGCCGCGGCCTCGCCCTCGACAAGCCCGGCCATCGACATCGCTGATCGCCCAGGAGTCAAGGAGCAACTCGTGATCCGACTGACACAGCTTGCCGTCAGCAAGCGCAGCGTGACCGTTCTCATCACGATCGGGCTGCTGTTGGGAGGCCTATTCTCGTGGGCCTCGCTCAAGCAGGAACTGCTGCCGGACATCCAGTTCCCGTACGTCGTGGTCATCACGCCCGTGCCCGGCGCCAGCGCGCAGGATGTGGCGACAGGGGTGACCGAACCGATCGAGCGCTCGATCGGCAGCGTGCCTCAACTCCAGCACGTCGACTCGAGCTCGGTCAACAGCCTCTCGATCGTCGTCGCCGAGTTCGACTACGGAACGGACGTCAAGGGGACCACGGCGACGATCGACGCGAACGTCAAGGCGCTCGGCCTGACCGCCGCGTCCACGGTCGAGTCGTTCGACATAAATGCCCTGCCGCCGCTCACGGTGGCGATCCGGGGGACCGGCAGCACGACAACGGCGCAGTTGGACGAGCTGGCGGAGTCCACGATCGTGCCCTCGCTCGAGAGCATCGACGGGGTCAGCAGTGTCGACCTGAGCGGCGCAAGCCAGGATCGGCTCATGGTCGAGCTCGATCCGGCCAAGCTAACCGCAAACAACATCTCGATCAGCCAGATCTCCGGCGTGCTCGCCGCCAACAACCTCGTCCTGCCGGCGGGATCCCTGCCGACGACGACGTCCAGCGGAACGACCATCTCCATACCCGTATCGGCCGAGCACCTGTTTACGTCCGAGAACGAGATCCTCGGCCTCGCCGTGGGGGTCAAGACACCTGTGGCGGGCTCGGCAGCGACGGCCCCGACCGTGATCACCCTGGGCGACCTCGGGACCGTACAGCTGGTTCCGATCTACGCCAGCGGCTACGCCGAGCTGAACAGCGATCCGAGCAAGCAGGCTGCCGGGGCGTCACTGGTCCTCGCTGTCTCCAAGACCTCGGACGCCAACACGGTCGACGTCGTCCAGGCCGTCCAGAGCAAGCTGGCCCAGCTGCAGTCGCAGAGCGGCGCCTTCGAGATCGTCACGGTCCAGGACTACTCCTCGTTCATCATCGAGTCGCGCGACAGCCTGGTCCGTGAGGGCCTGCTCGGCGCGTTCTTCGCCATCCTGACGATCTTCATCTTCCTGATGAGCCTGCGCTCGACCCTGGTCGCGGCCGTCAGCATCCCGGTCTCGATCATGACCGCGCTGGTGCTCATGCTCGTGGCGGGAGTGACCATCAACATCATGACCCTGGGCGGATTGGCGATAGCCGTCGGCCGGGTCGTGGACGACGCCATCGTCGTCCTGGAGAACATCTACCGGCACCGCGGCCGCGGCGATCCAATGCGCGAGTCGGTCATCTCGGGCACGCGCGAGGTGGCCAGCGCGATCACCAGCTCCACTCTGACGACGGTCGCAGTCTTCCTGCCGATCGGCTTCGTAGGCGGCATCGTCAGCCAGTTCTTCCTCCCCTTCGCGCTGACGGTCACCTTCGCCCTGCTGGCCTCGCTGATGTGCGCCCTGACCGTCGTGCCGGTCCTGGCCTCGCTGTTCATCGACCGCATCAAACTGAACCCCGACGAGGGCGTCCAGCATCACGACACGATCGTCCAGCGCATCTACACGCCTCTCCTGCGGGCCGCGCTTCACAACAGGCGCAGCCGCTGGAGCGTGATCGGCATTTCGGCCGTCCTCGTCGTGTTCGCCGGGTTGCTGGTGCCCCACATCCCCACGCAGCTCCTCGACACGGGCTCGCAGAAGTACCTCCAGATCAGCGTGGCGCCGCCGATCGGCACACCCTCGGCGGCGGTCCTCAAGGAGGCTCAGGCCGTCGAGGTAAAGCTTCGGGACTATCCGGAGATCAACCTCATCGAGACGACCGTGCCGGGCAACTCCGACACCGGCCTTTCGGCTCTTTCGGCGGCCTTCACCGGCGGCGCCTCGAACAGCGCCACGATCGTGGTGCGCCTCGATGACAGCGTCGACCTAAACGCCGAGCAGAAGAAGCTGGCCGGCGACCTGAGCAGTTTCCAGACCGACTCGTGGCAGATCCAGGTTGCCCAGCAGAGCTCGTTCGGCGGGGGCAGCGGGATCAGCGTGGTCGTCAGCGGCACGGATCCGGCGCAGGTCGCCGCGGCTTCGACCGCCGTGACAGCCGCGCTGAAGACCCTGCCCGACCTCCTCAACGTGAAGAGCGACCTGGACGCCACCGCGCCGGAGTATCAGATCGACGTCGATCCCAACAAGGCGCTCCTGGACGGGTTTGCCGGACCGACCGGTTGGGTCGGGACCTCGACGGTCCAGATCCAGAGTGAGGTCCAGAACGCGCTGGTCGGTACCAAGGCGGCGACGGTCAACCTGAACGGCGTGCCCACGGATGTCTACCTGCAGCTGGACTCCAAGCTCGACTCGCTGCAGGCGCTTCAGCAAATGCCCGTCGGGATTGGCAAGATGCCCCTCGGCCAGATCGCCACGGTCACCGAGGAGAACACCCAGGCTAGCATCAGCCGCGTCGATCAGTCGCCGGCCGCCACGATCAGCGCCGACACCACCAGCCAGGACACCGGCGGCGTGTCGACGGAGATCCAGAAGCAGATCAACCAGCTGCAGGCAGCCGGCAAGCTCCCCGGCGTGACGGTCACCCTGTCCGGTGTGACCGCGGAGATGAACAGCGCCTTCAGCGGCCTGCTGATCTCGATGGCGGTCGCGATCCTGCTGGTGTACCTGGTGATGGTCCTGGTCTTCAACTCGCTGATCGACCCGCTGGTCATCATGTTCAGCCTGCCCCTGGCCACGATCGGCGCCTTCCCGGCGCTCTTCATCACCCAGCGTGCCATCGGCATCAGCGCCATGATCGGCTTCCTGATGCTGATCGGCATCGTCGTGACCAACGCCATCGTCCTGCTCGACCTGGTCGAACAACACCGGCGTCGCGGCCTGCCGATTTACGAGGCCCTGATGCAGGGCGGGCGGACGAGAGTCCGGCCCATCCTGATGACGGCCATCGCCACGATCCTGGCCCTGATCCCGCTCGGCCTGGGCCTCTCCCAGGGCGAGATCATCGCCTCGGAGCTGGCCACCGTCGTGATCGGCGGCCTCTTCACCTCGACCTTCCTGACGCTGATCGTCGTGCCGGTCGTCTACTCGCTGGTCGACGACGCGAAGGTTCGGGCGCGACGCGCGGTCGGCCTGGCGCCGGAGCGAGCGGCGGCGGAGGCGGAGGCATAGGATCGGGTCGAGAGAGGAGCGGATCGCCCGTGGAACAGGGACGACGACCGCAGATCCCGGCGGCCGAATACCCTGAGCGCTGGCTCAGGGTCCAGGCCATGATGGCCGCCGCGGATCTCGACTTTCTGGTGGCATACGCCGACGACCGGGCCTCGTTCGGGCCGGCCCACGCCCGCTGGCTGGCCGACTTCCCGGTCCATTTCGAACCCGCCTGCATCCTCATGCCCCGCGTTGGCGAGCCGGTGATGCTGGTCGGTCCGGAGAGCGACGAGTATGCCCGGGTGGTCGGTCGCATCGCCGACGTGCGGGTCCTGCGCGAGCTGACCCACCCCGACGAGGACTATCCCTTCGCCCGGATCCAGAGCCTGGCCGAGGCCATGGCCGACGTCGGTGGGGCCTCCGCGGCCCGGCGCGTCGGCCTGGGCGGCCGCGGGCTGATCGGAGCGGAAATCATGGCCGCCTTCAAAGCCGCCCTCCCGGCGGCCGAATGGGTGGACGTGGAGAACGCGCTGTGCGACCTGCGCGCCCAGAAGTCGCCGGCCGAGCTGGACGTCATCCGTCGTGCCTACGAGGTAGCCGAGATCGGCATCGGCGCCGGGATCGAGGCGATCGGGGCGGGCGTAACCGAGCGAGAAGTCGCCGCCGAGATCGAGGCGTCGATGCGCCGGGCCGGCGCCGAGGGGACCGGCATCGACACCATCGTGGCCTCCGGGCCGAACTCCCGGCCCATCCTTGCGCGGTCAACCTTCCGCCGCATCGAGCCAATTGACCTGGTCCTGCTCACCGTGGCCCCGCGCTACCAGGGCTATCACGCCGCAATCGGCCGGGTCGTGCTGGTGGGCGATCCCGGTTCGGAGGTCCGGCGTGCGCTGGACACGGCCATCCGAGCCCAGCGGGCCGCATCGGACGCTCTGCGCCCCGGCCGGGAAGGCCGCCAGGTGGAGGCCGTCGGCCGCGGCATCGTAGCCGACGCCGGCCTGGGGCAGTACTTCCTCTATTCAGGCCTCCACAGTGTCGGCGTCATCGAGTTCGAGCCGCCGATCTTCGGCCCCAGCAGCCCGGCGACGCTCAAAGAGAACATGGTGATCTCGATCGACATCCCCCTGTTCAATACCCCCTGGGGCGGGCTGCGGATCGAAGACGGCTACGTCATCACGGCCAGGGGCGCCGAGCCGCTCAATCGGACGCCCTATCAGATACAGAAGTAGGCGGCCGGACCGACGGGTTCTCGTGTCAGACGGACAGCTGGATAGCGTCGAGCATCGGGCTGGCAAGGCGGACCCTGCGCCGGATGTTCGGCCCGCGGCTCAGCCGGTCGACCCCTCGCGGTCCGTTGGCCCGCGGCTCACGCGGACGCCGATGCTCCATCCGGCACCGGCCGGCCCTCGTCCGTGACGGCCTCGTCTGAGCGGGGTATCAGCACGTAGCCGAGCAGGACGCCGAGAACGTTCGCCGCGACGCCAAAGACGATCGCGACCTCGATCGGCCAGACCGACAGCATCATGCCGGTCAATGCAGCCCCGATCGGAAACCCTGAGAAGTTGAGGTTCATCGAAACGGTGAAGGCGCGCCCCATCCAGGCAGGATCCGTTCGGCGCTGGCGCAGCGTGAACATGGCGATGTCGAGCGGGCCGTTGAGCAGCCCGGAGACGGCCATCGAGAGGGCGATGGGAACGATGCTGCCCGGCCAGAGCAGGATGGCGGTCGTGAAGACGAAGCCGGCCGCCGGGATAAGGATCAGGCGACGCTCCTGCCCCTCCGTCCTCAGGCGCCCGGAGACGAAGGCCGAGCCAACACCGAATACGCCGCTCAGCCCGAACATGTAGCCCACCATGTCCTGGCCCATGCCCAGGTGCTTGAGGATCAGGACCGGCACGACGATCTCGATCACTCCGCCCGACAGATTCATGGTCGAGAGCGATATGGCGAGGCTGCGGAGGGTTCGGTTGCTCCAGGTGTACACGAGCCCGAGCCACGCGTCGCGGAGGAGGTTCCCGGTCGAGGCGACCTCGGTGCGAGGGTCAGGCGCACCAATCATCACCAGCGCGGCCGAGGCGTAGGCGACGGCGATTCCGACCATGGCGACCTCGAACCCGACGAACTGAGCCACGACCGCCCCCGCCGGCGCGCCGACGACGGTGGCCAGAACCCAGCCGTTGGAGTCAACGGCGTTGACCCTCTCCCAGAGCGGCTTCGGTACGAGGAGCGGGAAGAGGCTGCGCAGGCCGCTGCTGCTGAGCGGGCCGGTCAGACCGGCCAGCGCGACGATCACGACGAGAAGCCAGGCTGTGAGATGGCCGGTGAGCGAAAGCCCCGCGACGACGACCAGGGCCGTCGTCGCGACGAGGTAGTCGAGGATGATCAACCGAACGCGGCCGTGGCGATCGAGGAGGGCGCCGGCGATAGGGCTGATGATCAGGCCCGGGAAGATGCTGGCAAAGGCCACGAGCCCGGCGAGCGACGGGTCGTTGTACCGCTGAAGTGCGAACAGGATCATGACGATCCCGATCATCGATTGAGAGATGCGGGCGATCTGCATGGCCAGCAGGACGCGCCCAAGAGAGGGCACGCCCAGCAGTGCACGATATGAGGGCGAGGTTGTGACGGGCTCGGCCACGGGTGGAAGACCTGGGTCGCGGATCAGGCGATGAGCGTGACACAGTTCGATGCCGGCCGTCGGGGAAGAATCGGTGGCCGGTGGGCTCGGTTGGGCGAGGCGGGTCGTCTTGGGCCCGCGAGCGTTCGGTGCAGACTGAGTGCCGCCGTAGTCAGCAGCGACGGGGTCCCGAATCAAGGGCCAACGGCGTGAATCCGCAAACCAGCCCCACGATGCCCGGCTTCCAGTGACACCCGAGATGTCGCAGCCGGGGGCTAAGGTGTAGGCCTATGCAGCTCCTCGGCGGCCAACCCGTCTTCGCGGCGACCGACCTGGTCGGCTTCCTGGCCTGCGAGCACCTGCTCGGCCTGGAGCTGGCGTCGATGGCCGGCCTGGTCGGCCGGCCGGATCGGCACGATCCGGAGCTCGACCTGATCGCGAAGCGAGGCCTCGAGCACGAAGCTCGCTACCTCGCAGGGCTGGAGGGCGACGGTCGGCGGGTCACCCGCATCGATCCGGGCGAAGGCGATGCATCCGGCGCGGAGCGCCTGGAAAGGCTGAGGGGGGCCGCGACAGCAACCGAGGATGCCATTCGGCGGGGCGATGACGTCATCTACCAGGCCACGTTCTTCGACGGCCGGTGGCTCGGGCTGGCCGACTTCCTGTTGAGGGTCGACCGGCCGAGCGGGCTGGGGGAGTGGAGCTACGAAGTCGTAGACACTAAGCTGGCCCGCCACGTCAAGGCCTCGGCCCTGCTCCAGATCTGCTCCTACGTTGAGCAGCTGGCGTCGATCCAGGGGCTCGAGCCCGAGCTGATGCACGTGGCGCTGGGCGGCAGCGCCCGAACTGTCGAGCACCATCGCGTCGCGGACTACATGGCCTACTACCGGACCGTGAAGGCGGCGTTTGAGGCGGGCGTCGAGGCCGGCGGTGGATACGCTGCAGCCGAATACCCTCCGGCGAGGACGTACCCGGAGCCGGTCGAGCACTGCGACGTGTGCCGCTGGCGGCTCCTCTGCGAGGCTCGGCGACGGGCGGACGATGACCTCTCTCTGGTGGCGAACGCCCCGTCCCGGCTTCGACGCGGGCTGAAGAATGCCGGCGTGTCGACGCGCCGCCGGCTCGCGGCCATGGAACTACCGCTGCCGGAGCCTCTCGACGGCGTTGGCCCCGCGCCGCTGGCCACGGCCCGGGACCAGGCCGCCATCCAGGTTCGCGGCGAGGACGAGGGCCGGATCCTGTACGAGCTGCTGCCGCCGGGGCGGCTGCGCGACGGCACGGTCGAGCCGAACCGCGGCCTGACGAGCCTGCCGGAGCCACGGCCGGGCGATCTCTTCTTCGATATTGAGGGAGACCCGTTCGCGCTCGACGACGGGGTCGACTACCTGTTCGGCATCCTGGAACCGGGGCTTGCCGCCCCTGACGGTGGGCCCACGTTCCATGCCTTCTGGGCGGTCGACGAAGCCGGTGCGGTCACGCCCGAGGCCGAAAGGAGTGCCTTCGAGGCGGCGATCGATCTGATGATCGACCGATTGGCCGCCGACCCAGACATTCACATCTACCACTACGCGCCATACGAGCCGACCGCGGCCGGACGGCTGATGGGCCGTCACGCCACTCGCGAGGAGCAAGTGGATCGGTTGCTGCGAGGCGACGTCTTCGTTGACCTGTTTCGCGCCGTCCGACAGGGCCTACGCGCCTCAGTCGAAAGCTATTCCATCAAGAAGCTCGAGCCCTTATACGGCCTGGCCCGCGACGAGGGCCTGCGCGATGCCGGGTCGAGCATCGTCGCCTTCGAGGGCTGGCTTGCGGAGACGGACGTGGGCTCAGCCGGGCCGCGATCGCCCGAAACGGACGAGACGCTCCGGAGCATCGAGCGCTACAACCGCGACGACTGCGTCTCGAACTGGAGGCTTCGCGACTGGCTGGAGGAGCGACGCCTCGAGCTGGCGGCGAAGCTCGGCGAGACCATGCCGCGGCCGGCGCGGGGCGAGCCGGAGCCGGCTGAGTCGTTGTCTGAGAAGCTGGCCCGCGTCTCCGAGGTTTCGGAGCGGCTGTGCGTCGGCGTGCCTGAGAAGGCGGAGGATCGGACGGCCGAGGAGCATGCCCGCTGGCTGCTGGCCCAGCTGTTGAACTGGCACAGACGCGAGGAGAAGTCGTTCTGGTGGCGGTTCTTCTACCTCATGAACGACCTCACCGACGAGGACAGAGTCGCGGAGCGAGAGCCGATCGGAAGGCTCGAGCCCGTCGAGAGGGTAGGCGAGACGGCCCGGTCGGTCACATACCGGTACCGCTTCCCAGAACAGGAGCACGCGATCGACGTCAGGACTGAGGTGCGCGATCCGGCCACCGGCAGGTCTCCCGGCAGTGTGGTGGCGATCGACGACGTCGCTTGCACGCTGGATCTCCGGCGCGGGCTCAAGACCGACGGCCCGCACCCAACGTCACTGGTCCCTTACGACCACGTCGGGACGGCCCCGCTGCAGCAGGCCCTGCTCCGGATCGGCGAGTGGGTCGCCGGCCACGGTATCGAAGGTCCCGGCAAGTACTCAGCGGCGCGCGGGCTGCTGGCGCGGGGGACGCCGCGCATCGCCGGCGGGGAGCCGTTGTGCCGGGAGGATGAGACGGCTCTCGAGGCAGCCAAACGCGTGGCGCCCCGGCTGCAGGACAGCTGGCTGGCGGTCCAGGGTCCGCCAGGGTCCGGCAAGACCTACCTCGGTGCGGCCCTGGCGGTCGAGCTCGTTCGGCGCGGTCGAAAGGTCGGGGTTACGGCGAACAGCCATCGGGTAATCGGCCACCTGCTCGACGAGGTTGGGGCCCGGGCCGCGGAGAGCGGGATCGGGGTCACGATCGGGCAGAAGACCGACGCCTCCGGCAAATGCACGTCGGACACCGCCAGGCCCTACGAGCGGTATGGGGAACTGCTCCAGGCGCTCGAGGCGGGCGAGCTGAACGTCGTCGGTGGCACACCCTGGCTGTGGTCGCGGCCCGAGTTTGCCTCGGCCGTGGATGTGCTCGTGGTCGATGAGGCCGGCCAGCTGTCCCTCGCCAACACGGTCGCCGTTTCCACGTCAACTCGCAACCTCGTCCTCCTCGGCGATCCGCAGCAGCTCGACCAGCCCCTTCAGGGCGCGCATCCGCCCGGTGCGGAGGCGTCGGCCCTGGGGCACGTCCTGGCCGGCGAACCGACGATGCCGCGGGAACGAGGTCTCTTCCAGGATCGGACGCGGCGGCTGCATCCGGACCTTTGCCGCTTCACTTCCGAGGCCTTCTACGAGGGCCGTCTTACGTCGGAAGAGTGGCTGGCGCGGCAGCGG
>DASWZK010000061.1:0-2614 GCA_036404515.1 Candidatus Limnocylindrales bacterium | reverse complement strand
GCCGGTTCCCGCGCAACCTCAAGCAGACCCTGATCGCGGTCGACGATCTCCATGCTGCCGGAGTCGCGGTCCTGTTCTGCGACGAGCGGATCGTCTCATCGGACGCGGACCGCTGGGATGACTTCGTCCGGGAGGCCCACGAGGCCGAATCCTATAGCCGCAAGCTCGGCCGCCGGGTCAGTGAGGGCCTGGCAGCCAAGCGCCGCCGCCTTGGCGAACCCGGTGGCCAGCCCCCCTACGGCTACACCCGGACCGGCAAGCCACCGGTTCTGGAGCCGATACCCGACGAGCTAGACCGGGTCCGAGCCGCCTTCGCGGTCGCCGCCGAGGGCATGACCGACCGCGAAGTCTCCGAACAGACCGGACTGCCGTTCTACACCGTACGCGGCATCCTGACCAACCCGGTCTACGTGGGTCGTCTCCGCGACGGAACAGCGACAAGGGTCCCGGCCGTGATTGGCCAGCTCACCTGGGACAAGGTTCAGCTTGCCCGGAGTCGGTTCAGCCGTCGCCACCCAGGCCGGCCCACCACCCGGCGACCCTATGCGCTCTCGATGCTCCACTGCGCCGCCTGCGGCCGCCATCTCATCGGTCAGTCCGCCCGCTACCGCCACAACTTCCCCTGCTCCGACTGGCTCGGCGCCGGCCGGGCCACGCCGCGGGCCTTCCGCAACGCCAAAGACAAACGCCACAAGGGCGTGAGCTACCCGGCCGAGGCGTTCGAGGATCTCGTCCGTCAGGCTTTGGGCTACGTGAGCGCTAACGCCGACCTGGCAGCTGCCGTCGTGGGCAGGCTCGGGGCCGACGAGACCGCTCCCGATCCGGTCACCCTCGCCCGTATCGAGCGCGACCGCGAATCCGCCCTGGCTCGCTACCGCCGGGACCGCGACCCCGACGCGTTGGAGGCGTCGATGCGGTCGTTAGACCAACAGGAGCAGGGGGCCAGGGGAGCGGGTGCGGAGGGGCCGACGCGGGAGGAGGCTATCGAGTTCCTGCGCAACCTGCCGGGCCTGTGGGACGAGGCCGAGCCTTCGGGCCGCAAGCTGCTGGCCGAGGCCCTCTTCGAGAGGATCGACGTCCTCGGAGCCGGCAAGGCGAAGCTGCACCCGAGCGCGTCAGCGCAGGCTCAAGGGTGGGCCGAGGCCTGGAATGGGGCTCGATTGGTTGTTATGGTCGGGGCGAGAGGATTTGAACCTCCGACCTCATCGTCCCGAACGATGCGCGCTACCAAGCTGCGCCACGCCCCGACCGAAATGCCCGCTGAGGGCCCCGGAATGATAGCAGGGGAGCCGACGCCCTGGTAGCGGCTGGTAGCGGCGGGGTCTCGTGCCGGCGGGGTCTTGCATAGCGGCGAAACAGCGGCCCGACAGGTCGGCCGCAGCGGTGTTCCGTAGCGATGGACGAACCACGGTGCGGGCAGCGCCCTGCCCGTTCGGCGAGATTGCGCGATGATCGCGTTATGAGTGAACCCTTCACGTTTGATCGTTTTCTGGCGCTTCCACGGCTATCGGCCCTGAAGCTCTCCCCGGACGGCAAGCGCCTGGTGGTGGCGGTGAGCCGGCTTGGGCCCGAGGGCAAAGAGATGAAGACGGCACTCTGGCAGGTCGATCCGTCCGGCGGCACGAAGGCCCGCCGGATCACACGCTCGGCTGCGGGCGAGTCGGTCGGCTGCTTCCTGCGCGACGGATCGCTTCTCTTCACTTCGACACGGCCCGACCCGGACACGAAGTCCGATCCCGAGAAGAAGATCAACGCCATGTGGCTGCTCCCGCGGGACGGCGGCGAGGCTCGGCTGCTGCTTGCGCCCGACGGCGGCGTTGACGCCGTCGCCGCTGCCCGCGACGCGGACACGATCGCGTTTGGGTCGAGCGTTCATCCGGCTGCGACCGGACTGGCCGACGACGTCGAGCGTGCCAAAGCTCGCAAGGAAGCCGGTGTGGGGGCGCTCCTATTCGACCAGTATCCGATCCGTTACTGGGATGAGTGGCTGGCACCGCGCACCCGCCGTCTCTTTACCGCGGCGCTAACGGCCCCGGAACTGGACCCCGAAGCGAAGCTCGAGCCGCGCGATCTCACAGGCGACGCCGGTCCGGCGGCGTTGGTCGAGTCGGGGATCGACCTCTCGCCCGATGGCTCGACCTTGTACACGCGCTGGGTCGACTATTCGAAGTCGCCGATGATCACAGAGGACCTCGTCGCGATTGACGGGGCGACCGCCGAGCGCCGCTACCTGACTCACGGCGATGCCTGGTACGCGGCACCGGCCGTATCCCCGAACGGCCGCTACGTAGCTTGCCTCCGTGGCACGTTCGGGTCTCCGGACGAGGCGTCTGAGATCACCCTCTGGCTGGTCGATGCGGCCACCGCCGAAGGCCGCGACCTGACGCCGCAGCTCGATCTCTGGCCCGAGTCGATCGTCTGGGCTCCCGACTCTGCGGCTGTCTTCTTCACGGCCGATCGGGACGGCGGCGTAGCGGCCCTGCGGGTCGACCTGGCAGACGGCAACGTGACGACGCTCGTCTCTGACGGTGCGATCTCCGACCTATGCCCGTCGCCCGACGGCTCGACGGTGTACGCGCTTCGGTCGACCGTGTCGGTCCCGGCGCGAATCGTT
>DASWZK010000060.1:0-4806 GCA_036404515.1 Candidatus Limnocylindrales bacterium | reverse complement strand
GCGCCGACGGCAGCGTCCACCCGTTCGGGGATGCCCTCAACGAGGGCGGTGCCGGGGGCAAGGTGCGACCGGACCCGGTCGTGGCCGCTGCCGCGACTCCCGCCGGCGCCGGGTACTGGCTCGTCACCTCGTCCGGCCAGGTGATGGCTTTCGGCGACGCCGAGAGCTACGGCTCGATCACGACGCCGATCAGGGCCCATGTCGTGGGGATCGTGGCCACCACCGACGGCAAGGGATACTGGATCGCCTGCAGCACCGGAGGCGTCTTCCACTTCGGCGACGCGCCTTTCTACGGATCCGCGAAGGCCGGCACGCCGGGTCTCGGCATCGTCGCGATGGCGGCGACGCACGACGGCGGCGGGTACTGGCTCGCCGACGCGGACGGGACGGTGTTCAGCTTCGGCGACGCGCCGCACCTCGCACCGACGTCCCCGGTGGACTTCACATCGCCCGTCGTGGGCTTCACAGTCACTCCCAGCGGCAAAGGGGCCTGGATGGCAGAGGAGAGCGGCACAGTCGTCAACCTCGGCACGGCCACCGCCCACGGTTCGCTCGCAGGTGTGCTGGCCACCTCCCCCGTCACCTCCATCGCCGCGGTAGTGGTGCCACCTCCCAGCAACCTCGCCTACGACCTCGCCGAGGCCGACGGCAAGGTGGAGGCGATCGGGGGCGCCGCCTACTACGGCTCCGCGTACGGCATGGCGCTAGCCGCGTCCATCGTCGCCCTCGTCTCCACTCCTGACCGCAGGGGTTACTGGCTGATCGGCGCCGACGGCAGCGTCTACCCGTTCGGGGATGCCCTCAACGAGGGCGATGCCGGGGGCAAGGTGCGACCGGACCCGGTCGTGGCCGCCGCGGCGACTCCCGACGGCGGCGGGTACTGGCTCGTCACCTCGTCCGGCCATGTGATGGCCTTCGGTGACGCGGAGAACTACGGCTCGCTCTCGCCAACGATCGGGGCTCACGTCATCGCGATTGCGGCCACCACCGACGGCAAGGGATATTGGATCACGCTCAGCTCGGGCGGAGTCTTCACCTTCGGTGATGCGCAGCTCTACTTCGGGCCAAACACGGTGGGCCTGCCCATCGTCGCCATGGCGACGACGCCCGATGGCGGCGGGTACTGGCTCGCCGAGGCAAACGGGACCGTCTTCAGCTTCGGCGACGCGCTGCACCTCGCACAGCTGTCTCCGGTGGGCGTCAAGTCGCCAGTCGTGGGTCTCACCGTCACCCCCGACGGCACGGGAGCCTGGATGGCCGAGCAGAACGGCACCGTGCTCAGCCTCGGCAACGCCACCGCCCGCGGCTCGCTCACCGGCGTTCGCTCCAGCTCTCCAGTCACCTCCATCACTGCCGTACTGATGCCGCCTCCCGACACTCTCGCCTACGACCTCGCCGAGGCAAACGGCAAGGTGGCGGCACTCGGGAGAGCCGCCTACTACGGCTCTGCTTTCGGCAAGCACCTGGTCGCTCCGATCATCGCCCTCGTCTCCACCCCTGACCGCAAGGGCTACTGGCTGATCGGCGCCGACGGCAGCGTGTACCCGTTCGGCGATGCCCACAATGAGGGCGGTGCCGGGGGCAGGGTTCGACCGGACCCGGTCGTGGCCGCAGCATCGACTCCTGACGGCGCCGGGTACTGGCTAGTCACCTCGTCCGGCCATGTGATGGCCTTTGGCGACGCCAGGAACCACGGATCGATCGCGACACTGATCTCGGGCCACGTCATCGCGATAGTGGCCACCACCGACGGAAACGGCTACTGGATCGCCTGCAGCACCGGAGGAGTCTTCGACTTCGGTGACGCCCTGTTGTACGGCTCGGCGAATGCCTCCACCGCGGGCCTGCCCATCGTCGCGATGGCGGCGACACCTGACGGCGGGGGGTACTGGCTCGCCGACGCGAACGGGACCGTGTTCAGCTTCGGCGACGCGGTGCACCTGGCGACCTTCGCTCCGGTGAGAGCCACATCGCCCGTCGTGGGCCTCGCCATCACCCCCGACGGCTCAGGAGACTGGATGGCCGAGCAGAACGGCACCGTCCTCAGCTTCGGCACCGCCACCGCCCACAAAGCGCTCACCGGCGCGCTCGCCACTTCGCCGGTCACCTCCATCGCCGCCATGCCGGTTGCGACTGCCTCGTCGCTCCAGTACCCGAGTGGCAGCTTCGGCTACGACATCAACTGGCCCCAGTGCGCCGAACCCGGGTCGTCGGAAACGGTCGCGCTCCCCGGCTCGCCGTCTTACCCCTCGGGGACCATCGATTACACCGTCGCCATCGTCGGCGTCGACGGATGGGCGGTCGGCAAGTACAACCCGTGCCTGCAGGCGGAGGTCAAGTGGGCTGCAGACGCCCAGGGGACCGGCGGTGCACCCTACGACCTATACATGTTCCTCAACTCCCCGTCGTCATCCGACACGATCGACCAGCAGGGCCCGGCGGGGACGTGCTCCGATCTCCCGGCCGCCTCTCTGACGGCTTGCCTCGCCTACAACTACGGCTACAACGCGGCGGAGGACGCCGTGCAGTACGCGACCTCGGAGGGTGCCTCGTCGCAGGTGTGGTGGCTCGACATCGAGAACGACCTCTGTGGCCAGTACTGGTCCTGCAACCAGGCGCTGAACTCCGCGACGATCCAGGGCGCGCTCGACTACTTGCACTCCCTGAGGCTCACAGCCGGGATCTACTCGACTTCGGTGCAGTGGCAGGGAATCACGGGTGGCTACGTGCCATCGGGCCCGCAAGTCCCCATCTGGGTCGCGGGCGCCTACTGGACCTCACCGCCGTATCCCGCGAGCTCCGGCTACTACCCCCCGGCGGCGCTCGCACCGTACTGCGGCGCGAAGTATGCCTTCGCCGGCGGCGTCACATGGCTCCTACAGGAGACGCCCGGCCCGAACGACTACCCCTTCGATCCCGACTACGCCTGCTGAGGTCGAGCGTGGCCCGCGTTCGTCAAGGGCGGCCGGCGTTCGTCAAGGGCGGCCGGCGTTCGTCAAGCGCGGGCGGCCAGGCCCGGCTGTTCCCGGCGAACCCATAAGGGGGCGGGAACGCGCAATCCCGCGGGTTCGCCCGGCCGGTGCGGATCGAGGTGGGCCGCGTCGTTGAACCGGACGAGCCACCACCGGGCCCCCGTGAAGGCCCATTCGGTCATCGACGCGTTGTCGGGGAACAAGCGGACCAAGCTCCCGTTCGACGGCAAAGCGAGAAACCGGATGAGCGAGGCCTCGACGACGCCTCCGTGACCCGACACCACGACCAGCTCGCCTGGATGTGCCTCCGCGAGGCGGTACAGGGCGTCCTCTGACCGGTCGAGGAGCTCGATCCAGCTCTCCCCACCGGGCGAGAGCGGCCGGTCGGGATCGTCACCTGGCAGCAGGGGCCCGTAACGCTCGTCGAATTCGTTCCACGTGAGCCCGTCCGCCTCGCCGGGGTGCCGCTCGCAGAGCGAGCACCGGGCCTCGTAGGTGACGTCCCCGAGGACGGGAAGGAGGATCTCCGCCGTCTCCACGGCGCGGCGCAGGACGCTGGAGTACAGCGCTGCCGCACCCTCGAGCTCGCCGGTGCGCCGCAGACGGTCCGAAAGCGCTCCGACTTGGAGCCGGCCTCGCTCGGTGAGCCCGCGGCAACCGAGATGGCCCGCGACCAGATCCTGCGCGTTGCTCACAGCCTCGCCGTGGCGGACGATCACGAGCCTCGTGCCTGGTGCGACCCGCCTTTCGGGCGCGAACTGCCGCTCGAACGCGATCGCCATTTCATCAACAATACCGGTGTCCCCCCCGGCCCGGGCGACGCAACTGGCAACGGCGTTCCTAGGTCACATCAGGTGCTCGACGAAAGCCTCGAGCTGGCGTAGGTTGCGGCACTCGTACGCGGCGTCGCAGTACTGGGCGTACTGCTCCAGGATCGAATCGCCGCTCCCCCAGTACGAGCGGGGCTCCGGGTTCAGCCAGAACACCCTCCGCGCGCGGTTGCGAAGCTCGCGGACAACCCATGCCTGCGAGGCGTGATAGTTGTTCCGCGCATCGCCGAGGAGCAAGATGCTCGCCTTCGGCCCGATCTCATGGCCCCACCGTTCGTAGAAGACGGTGAGGGCGTGCCCGTAATCAGAGTGCCCGTCCACCCAGACAACGTCTGCCTCGAGGTTGACCCGGTGGACCGCTTCGGTCACCGTGTCGGATCGGTCGAAGATCCCTGTCACCTCGTCGATGCCGTCGATGAACACAAAGCTGCGCACCTTGGAGAACTGAGACGCGATCGCATAGACGAGATGCAAGGTGAAACGGGCGAACGCCGCCACCGAACCCGAGATGTCGGCGACGACCCAGATCTCGGGCTTTGCCTGCTTGGGATGCTTGAAACGCGGCTCGACCGGCACACCCCCGTAGGAGAGGGAGTGCCTCATAGTCGAGCGGAAGTCCAAAGGGCCCCTGTGCAGGTGGCGGCGCTTGCGGGCGAGTCGGGTCGCCAGCTTGCGCGTGAGGGGCTGGATGGCCTTGCGCATCGCCTCGAGCTCGTCGCGCGTCGCGTGCATGAAGTCGACGTCCTCCGGCAACGGCTTGCGCACGCTACGAGCGAGCGCCTCGGCTCCTCGGTCGGCGACCAGTCTGCGCCTGATCTCGGCCTCGATCTCCTTCTTCAGCTCATCGATGCGGGCGCGGTACTCGTCCTCGAGCAGTCGCTCCTCGAGAGCGGTCAGCCGACCTGGGCGTCGGCCTCGCAGCACCGGGCCGCCCGGAGCCTCGCCGTGCACCGCCGCGTCGGGCACCCCGGCCCCGTCGCCTGCAAGCGCGCGCGCCTCGGCCA
>DASWZK010000059.1:0-8899 GCA_036404515.1 Candidatus Limnocylindrales bacterium | reverse complement strand
GGAGACATGGACGCAGCCGCCTACCAGCCCGAGCTGGACTAGCCCTGCGGCGCGGTCGCTCGCATCACAAACGCCTGTCGTCGTGTCGGCGAGCCAACGGCCCGGCCTCAAGTCATCTTGCCCCGACCACACCCACGATCGGGCGATAGCGTTGCTTTCCGGGCGCGACGGAGTGAGTGATGTGGGCGACCACATCCGCACACGAGGCGCCCACGATGCCCCAGCCACTCCTCCCCGCCATCACGGGAGAGCCATCGCCCTGGGACGAGGTCCTGATGGCGTTCCTCGCCGAGGGTCA
Source organism: Candidatus Limnocylindrales bacterium (assembly GCA_036404515.1). Classification (GTDB taxonomy): domain Bacteria; phylum Chloroflexota; class Limnocylindria; order Limnocylindrales; family CSP1-4; genus Fen-1039. The sequence goes on along the minus strand of DASWZK010000059.1, from coordinate 8,601 downwards.
GTCGGGCGAGGATGGCCCGGCGGGTGGGGTCGGCGAGGGCGGCGAAAGAGCGCTGAGGGGGTCGGCATCCATGCTAGCGTCTCAATAAACAATTACCACTGTGGTTATATAACTTGTCGGTAAAGTAGGACGCTACCGCGCCACGGTCAACCCCGTCGCGCTCGGCGGTCCGTCATGGCACGCACGCCGGCCCCGACCGAGCTCCGATGACCCCCACTGCGCGCTCGGCCGCCGCGGCCCGCCCGTCGCACCTGCAACGGACTGCCTTCCTTTCGCACGGCAAGGGGTGGATGATCGTGCCATCGCCCCGAGCTTTGGGGCGCCCAAAGGTGGCAGGCGATGGATCGTTTCGACTTCGTGGTCATCGGCGCAGGCGCCGCCGGAGAGGCCGCAGCGGCTGCCGCGTGCGGGCGCGGCAAGAGCGTCGCCGTGGTGGATCGCGAACTGTTCGGTGGGTCGTGCGCGTTCTGGGCGTGCCTTCCGTCGAAGTCGCTGCTCCACGCAGCGTCCGAGCACCGCTGTGGAACGTACCCGTGGGAGCGCGCATCTGCCCGCCGCGACTACATGATCAACCGCGAGAATCGCGACTGGCCGGACGACTCGGGCCACCTCGGCCGGCTCGAGAAAGCCGGCGCACGCGCATACCGGGGTGACGCCCGGATCGTCGGACCGGGTCTGGTCGAGGTCGCAGTCGTCGGCCGCGGTGTCGAGCGACTGGAGGCCGGCGCGATCGTCGTGGCAACCGGCTCCGCGCCCAAGATGCCACCGATCGAGGGTCTCGCCGCGTCCGGTCCCTGGACGAACCGTGAGGCCACTTCGACCCGCGAGCTGCCCCGAAGCCTGGTCGTCCTGGGCGGCGGCGCGACCGGAGTGGAGCTTGCCTCCGTCTTCGCGCGCTTCGGCGTGGAGACGGCCCTCGTTCACTCCCACGACCGGCTGCTCGAGCGTGACCATCCACGCAACTCGGAGGCCGCCGCGCGTATCCTGCGCGACGAGGGCGTGGAGCTACGCCTGGGGACGCGGGCGGTTCGAGTGAGGCCGGGGGACGGCGACCGCGAGGCGCACGTCATCGAGCTCAGCGACGGCGGTTACGTAGATGGGGAGCGCATCCTGGTCGCCCTGGGCCGGTCGTTCGGGCTCGAGAACCTCGGTCTGGACTCGGTCGGACTCGATCCGGCTTCCCTCCCCCGAGACGGCCGGCTGCGCGTTGCCGACGGCGTCTACCTGGTAAGCGATCCGGCCGGCCCGGAGGCCTTCACCCACGTTGGCCACTACCAGGGCGGGTTGGCCGTGCGCATGGCTCTTGGCGAGGAAGTGACGCTTGACTATCGAGCAATCCCGCGAGCCGTCTTCCTGGAGCCGGAGATAGCGTCGGTCGGGGTCAGCATCGAGGCGGCTCGGGCCGCCGGAACGGACGCATTCGAGGTGGTTGCCGACTTCGCCACCACGACGCGCGGCTACGAGGTGGAAGCGGCCTTCGGGCACCTGGCGATCGTCGTGGATCGCGTTTCGCAGATCCTGGTCGGCGCTTCGGTCGTGGCGCCGGACGCCTCGGCCGCGATACACGAGGTCGTACTTGCGATCCAGGCGCGGGTTCCTATTGCGACGCTGGCAACGATGATCCACGCTTTCCCATTTACGTCGCGTGCCTTCGGCGGGCTCTTCGCCGAAGCGGCCGAGCAGTTGGCTGCGGGGCCTCAGCGGAGCGTGCGCTCCGCGTAACGCTCCAGCCGCTCCAGCGCTTCTGGCATGTTCGTTCGCCCGAAGCCCAGGCGGAAGTGGTTGTTCGCGTCGCCGAAGACCGTGCCCGGGAGCAGGAGAACGCCGGTCTCGCTCACGAGGTCCTCGGCGAAGTGGTCAACCGGCAGATCGGCGACCAGGCGCGGAAAGCCGATGCTTCCGCCGCGCGGCCGGACCCAGTCGAACGTCCCCGACCACCGGTCGAAGAACGCGTCGAGGAGCGGGAGATTGGCTTCGACGATGGCCCGGTTTCGAGCCAGGACGCGGTCGCGGGCCCTCAGGGCGATCAACGCCAGAACCTCGGCCGGGGCCGAGTTGCAGATCGTGGTGTAGTCCTTGAACGCGGCCAAGCGTGCCAGCAGTCCCCGGTCGCGAGTCGCCACCCAGCCGATCCGCAGGCCGGCGAGCGCGAACGATTTCGACATGACGCCGATGCTCACGCCGGTCGCCAGAGCATCGGCGCCGGCGGGCAGGCGATCGGCCGGGTCGAATTCCAGAAATCGATAGACCTCGTCCACGATCAGGCGTGCGCCCGAGTCGGCAGCGAGCTCGACGAGCCGGTCGAAGGTCGCCCGATCGCTCAGTGACCCGGTTGGGTTGTGCGGCTCGTTGACCAGGATGAGCCGCGTGTTCGGCCGGAGCGCCGCGCGAACTTCCTCGGCGTTCAACCGCCACCGGTCAGCCTCGCGCAGCTCCACACGCGTGACCTCAGCCCCCGCCGCGCGAGCTACCTCGGCCAGTGACTGATACGCCGGTCGAACCACCACGGCGTGGTCGCCCGGCCCGAGCAGGACGTTGTGAAGAGCGAATACCGCCTCCTCGGCGCCGGCGAAGACCAGTACGTCGTCCGGGGAAACGCTGTCGTAGAGCCCAGCGATCGCCGCCCGCAGTGCCGGGTCTCCGGGCGATTCGGTGTAGCCCAGCTGCAGTTCGTCCCATCGACGCCGGCCGTCCTCTCCCGCCAGCTCGAGCAGGTCGCGCATCGGCCAGCCTTCCACGTCCGAGGCGCAAAGCAGCAGCTCGGCCTTGAATTCCCATCGGGCGAAGAATCGTTCGAGAGAGAAATCGTGCAGGCGCATCGGACCTCAACCTTGCGGTCTTACGGTACAGAATCGCGAGCGCGTTGGGGCATCCGCCGGCTGAAGCAGTGAACCTGCCCCGATCGACAGACAGCCGGGGATGCGCCGATACCTGCGAGGCCGGACGGCCCATCCGTCGTGGTCGTCAGTGCGCCGAGCTCCGCACGTCCGGCAACGAGTGTCCTCAGGCGGCAGGCGTTCCACAGCGGGCAACCTACGCAGCCGATGACGCACCCGCGCCCGACCGCGCCGCCAGCCTCTACAGTCTCGATGGCCCTTGACCGGCGGTCGCCCTCAATCGGAGAATCGGGCCCGACTCCCGCTCTGATCAGCGGGCTCGAGATTGCGCAGCCACGTTGCGAATCAGCAGGGAGAGCCATGACCGCGGCCATTTCTAACATCGCCTTCGACTCGATTCCTCGACCCGCCATGAACCGTGCCGGGCGATCCACCGTTGGGCTGCTTGCGCTTCTCGGCGTCATGGCCACGGCTGGGGGCGCGGCGCTCATGTCCAAGCCGGACGGCAGCGTCATGCAGATGCCCCTGAGCATGCTCGACGGCAGTCCGTTTCCGGACTTCCTGGTGCCGGGACTGATCCTGGGCGGGCTCTTCGGTCTGGGTTCCTTTGCGGTCGCCGTGCTTGGCCTGCGTCACTGGCGGATCGCGCCGTTCCTCGCCTTCGCCATCGGCTGTGGCCAGATGATCTGGATCGTCGTGGAGCTGGCCATCATCAAAAGCCTGTCGATCCTGCATCCCATCTGCTTCGGCATCGGCCTGGCGATTGCGGTCGCGTCGGTGAGTTGGGGCTGGCCGACCTTCCAGGGATGGCGAACCACGCGCAGCTGACGCGGCACCAATCTGCGGCGCCAACCCTCCGCCCGACTCAAACGTCCGGCAGTATCGCCAGGCCGAAGTCGCGCCCGAGATGCCCGTAGAGCCACTGCTCGTTGGCTTCGCGCAGGGCGGCCAGATCGCGCTGCAGCCCTCCTTCGGCCTCGCCGATCTCCACGAACATCGCTAGCCGGAACTCGACCAGTGCAGCCTTTTCAGAGGCGGTGGCCGGCCGAATCGAGACGTGGTCGACGTCGAGCGGCGTTTTCGAAGGCAGATGATGCGCGCCTCTCTCCATCGGCCGCGCCAGGCCCGGTGCAGTTACTTGACCGTCAGGACGCCCTCGGCGATGACCGCGCCGCCGCTCGTCAGGGAGAAGTCATAAGTGCCCGTACCCCAGTTTGGCACTGTACTCAGATCTGTCGTATCGGCGAAGCAGTCGTAGCCTTGAGTGTCGGTCGTGGGGAGCGGGCCCGAAAGGAACGCCTGGCCATTCTTGGTGATCGAGATGGAGACGACGTCGCTTCCCTGCGTGGACTTGAAGATGTAGGTCGCGTAGACGGAGGTGGAGGCGCTGACCGACGTGACCTGATCGGCGACCTGGCAGTTGGTCGTTGAGCCTGTCGTGGTGACGTCAGTCGAGAAGACGACCTTGCCTCTCTGGATCCCGGTCATGTTCAGGATGAACGCGCCGGCGACGGCGAGAATGATGACGCCGACCACCACCAGGGCGATCACGGGCAGCCGGCTGCGTCGCGCTGTCGGCGCGGGAGCGCCCCAACTGGGAGGCGGAGCGCCATACGGTGGCTCGGGCGGAGCGCCATACGGTGGCTCGGGCGGAGCGCCGAACGGAGGCTCCGGCGGAGCGCCATACGGGGACTCGGGCGGAGGGCCCCAACCGGGAGGTGGAGCGCCATACGGTGGCTCGGGCGGAGGGCCCCAACTGGGAGGTGGAGGGCCATACGGGGACTCGGGCGGAGGGGTCTGGCCGCCCGGTGCCTCTCCCGGGTAGTTGGGGTCCATTCGGTCATCTCCTGAACCTTGGCGTCCAGTGGCCTCAGTGCGCCCGACGCTCGCCGCGAGCATACCGCCGATGACCCCGAAAGACACCCGGTTCCACGCGTCGGGCCGCCGTCCAGCCCGGGGCACGGTGGCATGCGTCGGTGCTGCGCAGGCCGCCGTCGCCTTGACCTCGCGTCGGTGGTAGTGTCGCCACGGTTGGGCAGCGGCGATCTACGCGCGACGCAGACTCGGAGCCAGGAGTTCGGGCAATGCGACCCTTCTTCAGCTACCACATGCCAAGCTTCACCTTCCAGGGTGTGGCGGACACGGACCTCTTCGACCGGGTCGTCGCGCTCGCCGGGGCGGCTGAGAAAGCCGGTTTCGACCTGATAACGGTGATGGACCACTTCTACCAGATCGGGGCCACGGGCGGCGAAGAAGAGCCCATGCTCGAGGCTTACACGACCCTGGGCGCCCTGGCTGCCAGGACGGATCGCGTCATGCTCGGGACGATGGTGACCGGTGTCACCTACCGCAACCCGGCGATGCTCGCCAAGATCATCACCACGCTGGACGTCATCTCCAAAGGCCGGGCAGTGCTCGGAATCGGAGCGGCCTGGAACGAGTCTGAGCACGCGGGCTACGGTTTCGAGTTCCCACCTATCGGCCGGCGCGAGGACCGCCTCGAGGAAGCGCTGACGATCGCGAAGGCGATGTTCACGGAGGAGAGGCCGAGCTTCGAGGGCACCTACTATAGAATTGATCGAGCGCTCAATCGGCCGCGGCCGATTCGGCCCGGCGGTCCGAAGATTCTCGTCGGCGGCGGCGGCGAGAAACGCACGCTCAAGCTCGCAGCTCGATTCGCGGACATCACCAACTGGTTCGGAGGCTTCGAGGAGGCCAGCCATAAGCTCGAGGTGCTGGACCGGCACTGCGAAGCCATAGGTCGCGATCCGGCCGAGATCCTGCGCACGGTTTCGGTCCCCATCGTCCTCGTCGACGCCGAGCGCGACAAGGCTGCCCTGCTGGCCGGGATCCCCGAGGATCGGCGCGGCATGGTCACTCCGGTCACGGTTTCCGAAGGCGCCGACGTCCTCCGGCGCTACCTCGACGCCGGCTTCGGCGGTTTCGCTTTCCGGAACGCCACGGCACGCACGCCGGAGGCGGTGGCGCGGATCGGTGAGTTGATCAAGCTGTTGCGTTCGGAAGGAGCGCCGTCATGAAGGCCGACATCGATGTCAACGAGCTTCGCAAGCGACTCACACCGCTCCAGTTCGAAGTGACCCAGAAGGCTGCCACCGAGCGGCCGTTCACTGGCGCCTACTGGGATAGCCACGACGCTGGCGGGTACCGCTGCATCGTCTGCGGAGAAGTCCTCTTCGACTCAGGCGAGAAGTACGACTCCAATTGCGGCTGGCCCAGCTTCTACGACGTGGTCGATCGGTCGAAGGTCGTCACGCGACCGGACAACAGCCTCGGCATGCGCCGAACCGAAGTGTTGTGCGGAAACTGCGGTGCGCACCTCGGCCACCTCTTCGACGACGGTCCGCGACCCACCGGCCTGCGCTATTGCATCAACTCGGCCTCGCTCGACTTCGAGAAGCGGGCAGGGGAGTAGCGCCCACCCGGATTCGTCGACGGCGGGTCCACGGCCAGCGCACCCGCGGCCGAATCGCCGCTGAAGCTGCGGTTGCCGGCGCCGCGATCCAAATGCCCGCCGCCGACGGAACGCCGTTGCACGTCCGGCGATGGCCTCCGGCCGGCGAGCCGTGGGCGCGCGACCTGATCGTCCACGGCATCGGAGAACACAGCGGCCGATACGAGCGGACCGGACGGTTAATGCTGAAGCGGGCATCGATGTCCACGCGTTCGACCTCCGCGGCCGCGGCCTCTCAGGCGGTCGCCGCGTCTACGTCCGGCGGTGGGACGACTCATGGACGACGTCGAGGTGCGGCTCGCGACCGTGCGCCAGCCGGGCCGGCCGCTGGTCCTGTTCGGGCATTCGATGGGCGCGCTCATCGCGCTGACCTACGCGTGCTCGGAGCGGCCCGTGCCGGGCCTGCTTGTCCTCAGCGCGCCGCCGCTCGAAGCCAGCGTGCCCGGGTGGCAGCGCCTTCTCGCCCCCGTTCTCGGGGCCGTGGCGCCGACCGTGATCCTCGCCAACCCGATCACGGGCGATCAACTTGCCCGTGACCCCGACGTCGGGATCGCCTATTTCGCCGATCCGCTTGTGGATCCCCGCTCCACGACCCACCTGGGCGCCCCGCTCTTCTCCACCATGAAGCGGGCCCGCGAGTAGCTCGACCGGCTCCACGTCCCAACTCTCGTGATTCACGGGGGTGCCGATCCTCTCGTCCCGACCGAGGTGAACGAGTCCCTCGGCAGTCTGCCCGGCGTCGAGCGACGCGTACTGCCGGACCTTCGCCACGAAACGCTGAACGAGCCTGAGGGACCGGAAGTCGTTGCCGGCCTCGTGGAGTGGCTGCGGGCTACGTCTAGGTCGAACAGGGCGGCCGGCAAACGCCCCTGAGCTGCCTGGAGACGCGGCGGGCGGGCATCTGCCCGGCGGGGCCCGCGGGGCGAGGAACGCCCTGGAGGCGAAACCGTCCGGGCGATTAGCGGCGCGATCGGGGCGGCAACCCCGGCAGCATCATCGGAACGCGCGCGATGTAGGCCGAGTAGGCCGCGCCGAAGTGGCGGGTCAGGAGCTCCTCCTCAGCCCGCGCCCGCAAGCAGAAGGCCGGCACGAGGAGAGCCAGGCCGACGGCCAGAGCCCAGCTCAGCAGGGCCAGCATTCCCCCCGCCCAGAGCATCAGCACCGACAGATACATCGGATGACGTACGAGCCCGAATGGACCGGTGGTGACCAGCTCCGTGTCGGGTCGGACTTCGGCCGGGGCCACCAGGTGCTTGCCCATGGTCCGGATGCCCCAGACCGCTACGAACCCGGCTGCGCAAAGCACGGCAACACCGAGCACGCGGATGGCGTCGCCGGGCAGCCCGGTCGGGTTCCGAACCGTGCCGCCAAGTGATCGCAACCGCAAGACCGACCACGATGAAGAGCGCGATGCCGACGTAGTTGACAAGGGCCAGCGGCCCGGTCGCGCGCTCGATTGGAGCAGGCCTGGATACGATCTGCTCGCGGATGAGGACGGCCAGGCCCGCCGCCAGCTGCGACAGGCAGGCGGCGACCACGATCAGGTGAGCTGCCAGCTCAACGGAGATATCCAATTCGAGGTTCCTCTTGAGACGTTGCCTGCCGGATCGAGGGCCCCGGTCGATCAAGCGTAGCCGCGCCGCTTTGGGCCGGCGAGGCTGGTGCGCAGGCCTGCAGTGCTCGCAGTGGGCACGCAGCTGACTCGCGGTCGAGACCGGTCTCTGGCACCATGAGAGACATGAGCGTCGAGATTCGAGTCTGCCCGCCGGAGCGGTTCATCGAGCTGCTCAAGACAGCCGAGGTCGCCTTCAGCGAGGACGTTCCGGATGACATGATCGGGCGGGTCGAGCGCGTCGCCGACAAGGAACGCTGGTATGCCTCCTTCGACGGGGACCGCATCGTCGGGACGAGCGGCGTGTTCTCGCTTCGCCTCAGCGTACCCGGCGGCGAGCTTCCGACCGGCGGTGTTACCTTCGTGACCGTCCTGGCTACGCACCGCCGCCGCGGCCTGATGAGCGGGATGATGCGGCTGATGATCGACGACTGCCACCGTCGCGGCGAAGCGCTGGCGGCGCTGTGGGCGGCCGAGGGGGCGATCTACCAGCGCTTCGGTTTTGGGCTGGCAACGGTTTGTGTGCACCTCGAGGCAGAGTCAAGGTCGGTGGGTTTCGCGCGCGACTGGCCCCGCGAGGGAACGTTCCGGCTGTTGCCGGCCGGCGAGGGGCCGGATCTCGTCGCTGCCGTCTACGAAGTGGCCCGGGCGGGGCGAGCTGGTTTCCTGGCCCGGACCCC
>DASWZK010000058.1:0-3023 GCA_036404515.1 Candidatus Limnocylindrales bacterium | reverse complement strand
CCATCAGCCACGACAGAAGCGGCACGAGCCCGAAGAACACGGAGACAGACGCGCAGCACCACACCCACTGCGGCCGACTCCTTTCTTTCCAGAGTTCGATCTTCACGACGCTCCTTGTAACAGCCAGATCATGCCTGAGCGTAGAAGAGCCGCAGGCCGTTGATCAAATTTGCGAACTGCAACTTGAGGAACTCTGCGCCCTGCCAACGCGAAAACTCCCCAGAATCACGTACCCGCCTCTGGCGTGCCGAACGGATTGTGAGTATTCCGGTGATCTCGGCCACCCAGTCCGGAGGCATGCCGGCCCCCGGTTCCGGCGCAAGCCGGCCGGGGTCGGAGCGAAGCGACGCTGGGCATTCAGGTTAACTCTCACACACCGCGGGCGGTGTCAAGCCCGTCCGCGTCTTCCGGAGTGAGCCGCCCTTCAGCGTGAGCTGATGGGCGTTGTGGACCAGCCGATCACAGATGGCGTCGGCGAGGGTCGGATCGCCGATGCACTCGTGCCAGTGGGCAATCGGGAGCTGGCTCGTGAGGAGGGTCGAGCGACTCCCATGCCGATCATCCAAGAGCTCCAAGAAGTCCTGCCGCTCGGGCGCGGTGAGCGGCGCCAGGCCCCAATCGTCCACCGCGAGCAACTCTGTGCGGGCGAGCTTCGCGAGAAGATGCCGATAGCTCCCATCGCCGCGGGCCAGGGCGAGCTCCTGGAAGAGCCGGGGCGCCCGGTAGTAGCACGCCGTGTAGCCGCGGCGGCACGCCTGGGTGGCCAAGGCACAGGCCAAGAACGTTTTGCCCGTCCCGGTCGGGCCAACACAGATCACGTTCTGGTGCTCGGCGATCCACTGGCAGGTGGCCAGGCTGCGCAGCACGCTCTTGTCGAGGCCCCGGGGCGCCCGGTAGTCGATGTCCTCGACGCAGGCGGCGCACTTGAGCCGGGCGGCCTTGAGCCGCTGGGCCTGGCGCCGGTTCTCCCGCCAGGTCCACTCCGCATCCACCAAGAGCCCGAGCCGCTCCTCGAAGCTAAGCTCGGTGTAGGAGGTCTGTCGGGCCTGCTCCTCCAGCGCAGCCACGAGGCCGTGCAGGTGCAGCGCCTGGAGCTTCTCACCCGTTGGGGCGTGTAACATCGGCCGGCTCCTTTCCGGTGTAGTAGGCCGCGCCGCGCACGTTGGCGTGCGCGATCCCGCGGGCGGGCGTCGGCGCGGCCGGGGGCATCGGCTGCTGGTCCAAGCCGGTGCGGAGGATCGACTGCACACTCTTGTACGACGTGGCACGGATCGCCAGGGCCCGGGCACAGGCGGCTTCGAGGCGGGCCGGCGGATACTGCTTCCCCAGGCGCAGGAGGCCGAGGCACGACCGGTACCCCTGCTCGGGGTGTGGCCGGCTCGCGAGGATCGCCGCCACCAACTGGGCGGTGGCCCCCCCGATCGTCTCGGCCCAGTGCACGAGGCGGGACGGGGTCCAGGCGAGATACGCCTGGTGCGCCTTAGGGCGATGGGCCGGCTCGGTGGTGAAGCCGCCCTGGCGGTAGCTCCGCACATGCGAGGCGACGCGCTGGCCCTTGTACAGGAGCTCGACCATCGTCGCGCTCAGCCGGACCTCGACCTCCTGCTGGACGAGCTGGTACGGCACGCTGTAGTAGTGGCCGGCCACCGCAACATGGTAATCGATGTTCACGCCCGCCCGCTTCCACTCCGCGAAGACGTACCGCGTGGCGGGCAGCGGCCGCAGGGCCGGGCGATCCAACGTCTCGAAGAGCGCGCGGCGAGACGTCGGAAGCTTCCGGAAGCGCCGCGCGTTCAGCCGCGCGAGCAACTCCCAGATCGCCGCGTTCAGCTCGGCGAGCGTGAAGAACGTCCGGTTGCGGAGGGCCGCGCAGATCCAGCGCTCCACCACCAGCACGCCCGTTTCCACCTTGGCTTTATCGCGTGGACGGCGGACCCGCGCCGGGAGAATGACGGTCCCGTAGTGCGTGGCGAGGTCGAGGTAGGTCGGGTGGAGATCGGGCTCGTACCGGTCGGGGTGGAGGACGGCCCCTTTATGGTTGTCCGGGATCAGGGCCGCCGGGACGCCCCCCAGATACTCCAGGGCCCGCACGTGGCTCATGATCCAGGACGGGAGATCGGCGGCTCGGGTCGCCTCGGCGTACGTGTAGTTGCTGGCCCCGAGGACGGCGACGAAGAGGGCGGTGGGGATCCGGGCGCCGGTCTGGGGGTCGGTGAGATAGAGCGACTGGCCGGCGTAGTCGACGAACAGCTTCTCGCCGGCGCGGTGCTCCTGGCGGAGACAGACATCGAGCGTCCGCGCCCACTGATGATAGTGGACGCAGAACTGGCTGTACTGGAGCCCAGTGGGCTGGACCGCCTTGTACTCGTGCCAGAGGAGCTGGAGGGTCACGCCCGGGCGGCGGAGCTCCTGATGGACGTCCGCCCAGTCGGGCAGCGGCCGCGCCGCGGCGGGCCGGCCTGGCGGTCGGTAGAGCCGGGCCTCCAACGTCCCGTCATCCAGCTCAGCCGGCAGCGGCCACGTCAGCCCGGCGTCGGCGGCCCGACGCAGGCAATCGGCTACGGTGCTGCGAGCGAGCCCGCAGCTCTGGGCAATCTCCCGGTTGCTGCGTTGGCACGCCCACTTCAGACGGAGGATCTCGCGCGTTGTTCGCATGGATAGTCGCTCAGCGGCCACAGGGTCCCTCCTGGTGAAAGTTCCAGGCAAGATACCCCAAGGCACGGGCTATCCAGCGTCAATCTTCGCTCCGAGGCGCGCACGACGCCCACCCCTCCTCGTCGGACAGGATGGCCGGCTTGGACCGGAATGGGTGGCCGGCATGGACCAGAATCGGTGGCCGAGATGCACCGGTGCACTCAGCAAGGGAGGATGAGGCATGACAGGCGAAGGCGCTTATGAAAGCCTTCCGAAACTCGCAACCTTCTGTGCCCACATTTCGACATTTGCGGCGATGCGGAGAGGGAACTCGCACCAGTTCGTTGCTTCCGTTGCTAGTCGGGAAGGGACCTTGGTCAGGGTGGGAT
>DASWZK010000057.1:0-1629 GCA_036404515.1 Candidatus Limnocylindrales bacterium | reverse complement strand
GCAGCGAACTCGATCGCGACGAACCAGATCACGGGATTCCCGCTGACGACCTCGACGAGTGAACCGAGTTCGCACAGCAAGATCGCACTGATGGCGAGGGCCCAGGGGGCAGGCTGCAGTCTCCAGAGCCCCGCGACGACGACCGCGAGCGGGATCGCGAACCACGCGACCATCGGCAGGAAGCTGTCTACTGTCGTTCCAGCGCGAGCTGGGCGCGCATCTGATGTACCAAAGCGAAGCCTTGAACGGCCGTCTCCGCGACGAGGACCATCCGAAGCTGGCCGTGCTGGCGCCGGCTCGTGGGTGTGCACGCCGCAACGGTCGAGCTTTCGCCCCTTCGATGGGCCGCTCATCTTGACAAGGTGCTAGTGTCCCGATTCGCCAATCGCTCGGGGCTTGCGCACCGCTTTGGCCAGGATCTGATCGGCGGTCTTGACCCAACAGAAGGGCGTTGAGCCCTCGTTCCACTGGGCCGTGAAGGCATTGATCATCGCGATGAGTTCCTTGACCGAGCGGAAGCTGCCCCGGCGGATGGCCTGACGCGACAGGATGCCGAACCAAGTCTCGATCTGGTTCATCCACGACGCGCTGGTAGGCGTGAAGTGGAAGCTGACTCGTGGATGGGCTTCGAGCCACTCTCGGACGGCTGGCGTCTTGTGAGAGCTGACGTTGTCGAGCACGACCGCGAGATCGCCGTCGCGATAGGCCCGTTCGACCTGCGCCAGGAAGGCGAGGAAGTCTGCGGCTGTATGGCGGGCCCGGGCCTGTGTCGTCACCCTGCCGGTGGCGACTTCGAGAGCGGCAAAGAGATGCGTGGTGCCGTTGCGTTTGTAGTCGTGGGTATGGCGCTCGACCTGGCCGGGCTTCATCGGCAGCATCGGCGCCGTTCGATCGAGTGCCCCGATCTGGGTCTTCTCATCGACCGAGAGCACGATCGCCCGCTCGGGCGGAGCCAGATACAGGCCAACCACATCGCGGACCTTGGCCACGAGGTCGGGATCGGTGCTGAACTTGAACGTCTCGATCCGGTGCGGCTTCAGGTTCGCCTCGGCCCAGATGCGCTGTATGGTCGTGACGCTGATGCCGGTCCGCGCCGCGAGCCGTCGCGAACTCCAGTGGGTAGTCCCCTGCGGCGGTGGCTCCAGCGTGAGGGCGATGACCCGATCCCGAGCAGCCCGGTCATAGGTCGGTTCGCGGCCCGGCCTGGGCGCATCGGCCAGACCGGCCATGCGTTCTCGCTCAAACCGCCCGCGCCAGAGCAGCACAGTCATCCTGTGGACGCCGAGCTGCGCCGCTATCCGTTCGTTCGCAATCCCATCGGCTGCGGCGAGCACGACCCTGGCTCGCATCGCGAGGCGTTGCTCAGTCGTTCCCGCTCTCAGGAGGGCTCGGAGCGCAGCCCTCTCGGACTCGCTGATCTTCAACGGCGGCGCTGGATGATTCGGCATGCACCGAATCGTAGCTGCGAACGGCCGAACTGCCTAGCCTGCTGCGCTCCGGGACACTAGGGGATCTGGTCGCCGACGATCCCGGCTCTCGCCCGCCAGTCGGCCGCCCAGGCCGTAAGGTGCGTCTGGACCGGAGGGCCAGCGAACCGCCAGAGGACGTAGAGCAAGATGGCGACCGGTG
>DASWZK010000056.1:0-19219 GCA_036404515.1 Candidatus Limnocylindrales bacterium | reverse complement strand
CGCGAGCCGCTTCCTGCGCCACGCCTGGTCTGCCACCGAAGAAGGCGAGCCTGACCGTGGGACCGAGAGTCTCGGCCAGCGCCTCGGGCAGTAGCCGCCCCGTGACGGTGCCCTTGAGCGGCGTGCCGGCGATGCGTGAGCCGTAGACGATTCCCATGCCGTCGGGTACCCGGAGTCGCGTGCCCAGGACGGCGGCCCGGAAATCCGCCATGCCGTGGGCTTTGACGATGTGGTCGACGTTAGGCGTGCAAACGGTGCCGCCGCTGCCGTCGGCTACCCAGCCGGCGATGAGCTTCACGGCTTCGTCGAAGGTCACGTTGTGAACCGGGATGCCCGCGATGTTGACCGTGCCCGGCGCTGCCGCGGTCCCGGCGGTCGGGGCCACGTGACGGGGGGGTCGAGGCGAAGCGCTGCCCATTTCTCGAGGCTCCGTATACGGCGCGGCGTGTCGTCGCCATGCCCTGGTCTCGGTTCGGCAGTCATTCTGGCAGGTTGGCGAGGCTCCCGGCCGGGCACGCTCGCGGGCGCCCGAGCCGATCGTGTCCGGCACCATCAACGGGCCGGCGCGCCGACGTAAAGGCGAAGAGACTCCCTATACTCCCGGACATGAAGACCGCCCTCATAACCGGCATCACCGGTCAGGATGGCTCGTACCTGGCGGAGTTCCTGCTCGAGAAGGGGTACCGCGTCGTCGGCATGACTCGCAGGTCCTCCTCGAACGCTATAGACCGGATCGAGCACCTGCTCGACCGCATCGAGCTTGTCCAGGGAGACGTGCTCGACCAGGCCTCGCTGGTGGCGGCCCTTCAATCGTCCGAGCCGGACGAGGTCTACAACCTGGCCGCAATGAGCTTCGTGCCGACCTCGTGGAATCAGCCCGTGCTCACCGGCGAGTTCACCGGACTGGGCGTCACGCGAATGCTCGAGGCTATTCGCCAGGTCGATCCGTCGGTCCGCTTCTACCAGGCTTCCTCGAGCGAGATGTTCGGCAAGGTCCGGGAGATCCCGCAGACCGAGTTGACGCCGTTCCACCCTCGCAGCCCGTACGGCGTCGCCAAGGCCTACGGCCACTTCCTGACCGTCAACTACCGCGAGAGCTTCGGCATCTATGCTGTGTCGGGCATCCTCTTCAACCACGAGTCACCGCGCCGCGGCCTCGAGTTCGTAACCCGCAAAGTCTCGGATGGAGTAGCCCGCATCCACCTCGGTCGGGCCAGCGAGCTGCGAATCGGCAACCTCGATGCGCAGCGCGACTGGGGCTTCGCCGGCGACTACGTTCGGGCCATGTGGGCGATGCTGCAGCAGCCCGAGCCGTCGGACTACCTGGTCGCGACAGGGCTCGCTCACTCCGTACGTGACCTCTGCCGCATTGCCTTCGAGCACGTCGGCCTCGACTACAAGAAGTACGTCGTCGTCGATCAGAGCCTGTACAGGCCGGCCGAGGTGGACCACCTGCTCGGCAACTCCGCGAAGGCCCGAGCCGACCTCGGCTGGCAGCCGACCGTGGAGTTCGAAGAGCTGGTGCGGATGATGGTCGATGCCGACGTGGCCCGACTCAAGGTGCACTCGATTCCACGGCTCGACGTGGCTCTTCCGACCAGCCACGCTTGAAGTCCGATGCGGATCTTCGTCACCGGCGCGAACGGCTTCGTCGGCCGGTGGCTGGAGCCGGAGTTGCGTGGTAACGGCCACGAGGTCGTGGCTACGCCAGGCCCGGATATCCTGGACATCGCCGATCGCACCGCCCTGAGGCGCTGGCTGGACGATCCGGGCGGGCCTCCGGACGCCGTCGTCCACCTCGCGGGCATGGCCTTCGCGCCCGACGCCGGAGCCGATCCCTCGGAGGCGTTCCGCGTCAACGTCGGCGGCACGGTGGCGCTCTTCGAGGCTCTTCGAGAGTTGGGCCTCCGACCGCCCGTCCTGGTGAGCTGCTCGGCCGATGGTTACGGCGCACCCCGGCACGAGGATTTGCCTCTGGCAGAGGATGCGCCCCTCGCACCCAACAATTCATATGCGCTGTCCAAGGTGGCCCAGGAGGGAGCGGCGGCCGGGGCTTCCGCTCGGTACGGGTTCCCGGTCGTCGTGACGAGATCGTTCAACCACACCGGGCCGGGACAGCGCCCGGTATTCGTAGTGCCGGCCATGGCCGGGCGCGTCATGGCCGTCAAGAGGGGGCGAGCTACGTCGATCCCGGCGGGAAACATCGACGTTCGACGCGACCTGACCGACGTCCGCGATGTCGTCGTGGCCTACCGGTTGCTGATCGAGGCGGCCGCCGGCGGCACGCTCGGCGCTGGCTGCTCGGTCGTCAATGTCGCTTCGGGCGAGGCGGTCACGGTCCGCGAGGTGATCGAGCGCCTGTGCCTCCTCGCCGGCGTCACGCCGGTGATCGAAATCGACCAGTCGCTGGTGCGGGTCAACGATCCGATGGAAATCCGGGGAGACGCGAGCCTGGCTCGTCGGCTCGTGGGCTGGGAGCCTGTCATCCCGCTCGAGAAGACGCTCAGGGACCTCCTCGCGACGTCGTAATCCGGCTCTCCAATCGCTCAGGCCCGGTCCCGGGCCCTCCTATACGCTGTCAGGTGACGGTCGGCGATCTGGTCCCATGCGGACTCCGGCGAGACCATCCCTTGCTTTCGCGGGTGTTTCGGTGCGTCCAGGATCGCGGACACGAGGGCATCCTGGTCGTCTGGCGGAACGAAGGTCGTATTCGTCTCCGGCACGAACCCCCTCTGGTCCAGTCCCGTCGTCACCACGTGCACACCATGCGCGAGCGCTCCGGCGTACGTGGTCCGGTTCTGCGAAAGTCCGTCGCGAAACGGCAGGACGCAAACATCGAACGACTGCATCACCGCCGAGAGTTGTTCGGCCGGCAGCCTGCCCGTGGATTGGATGGCCGCCGCCAGGCCAAGTTCAGCGGCCTTTCGGTGCAACCCCGCTGCGTATGCCTGATCCGGCCCTGGGTCGCCGGCAAGGACCAGCCGCGCTGCTCGAGTTCGCCGGACCTCGGCGAAGGCTTCCAGCAGGAGCTCGACCCCCTTGTCCGGTCGGAGGAACCCCCAGTACCCAATCACGAGATCGCCCTCGCCGTGCAGGGCAGCCGTGCGCTGGGTATTCACGGTCGGCCAGACGCTGGCGGCCACCGGGATGAGCGCCGTCTCCAGGCGTGGTCGCCACCGGAGGTGTCGCTGAATCGAAGCGAGCACTGCCGGGTCCGGAGCGATTACCAGATCGCAGGCTGAGACTGCCGCCGCGAGCCTCGTTCGGTGACGCAGCCGAAACGACTGGAACTCGTGCAGAGTCGTCACGAGCAGCGGCTGCTGTCCGCGGAGCCGCACAGCCCAGGGCGCAAAGCAGGCGCCGAACCCCCGACCGTAGCTCGCGCCGGGAAACTGCAGGTGCAGAATGTCGGGGTCTTCGCGTCGCGCCGCTGCCGCTATTCGCCCGGCGTCGCGAAGCGGCCAGGTCGTTTGCAGGGGTACGGCGCGGTAGCCGGTCGGGGGCCGGAGATCCAGCGACGCGGTCGTCAGGACAACAATTTCATGACCGCGTCGCGCCAGGGCGCGGGCAAGGGCGTCGGTGTAATCGCCGATCCCGCATGACACGTCCGGCAGCGCGCTGCTGATGAAGCAGATCTTCAAGGCCAATCTTTCTCAAGCGCCGTCGCCGCCCGGGCGCGGTGCGACCTAGCGCGGTGACGGGGAGCCCTGGTGAAGGCTACCCTACGTCGCCGAGCGGTGTCGCGGCGGGCGCAGGAGCCACCTGGACCAGGTCGCCCGCCGGATGCAAGGTCCTTTCCGGTCCTTTTGGTCACTTTCGACTGATATCATCCGCGCGTGCCGCCGGTTCCGCCATCCCTTTGACGCCTAGCCTTCGCGCCCAGGGGCGTGCCCTCGATATGCCCGTGTCTGCGGACCGAATCGGGCTGCTGGTCGTCTCCATTGTGGTTCACTACGGCAGCCTCGACGACACACGGCAGTGTGTGCGGTCCCTGCTCGCGTGCTCTTACGAGCGGCACTCGGTGGTCGTTGTCGACAACGGATCATCGGCGGGAGACGCCGAACGGCTATCGGCCGAGTTCGGCGCCCGCGTCCGCGTCATCGAGTCCGGCAAGAACCGGGGCTTTGGCGGTGGCGCCAACCTGGGACTCCAATGGGCGCAGGCTCAAGATGCGACGTATGCCTGGGTGTTGAACAACGACACGACCGTCGAGCCGACGTGCATCCGGCAGCTCGTGGACGCGATGGAGGCGAGCCCCGGGTACGGCATCCTCAGTCCCCAGATCTCAGCCTCCATCGGGCCCGAAGCGCCTTCTGGCATCTGGTATTCCGGCGGAAGAGTGCTTCTCGAAAGGGCGGAGACCCGCCATTCATTCCGGCGAGCTGAAGGCGCGAGCCCCGTCGAGACCGGGTACGTCACCGGCTGCGCGATGTTCATCAGGTGCGCCGCTCTGGCAATCGTAGGGTCGTTCTGGGAACCGCTCTTCCTCTACTGGGAGGATGTCGACCTGAGCCTGAGGATGCGACGGGCAGGCTGGAACCTCGGCGTTGTTCCCGATGCGCTGATCCACCACGAAATCCATGGCTCCGTGGTTTCCGGCACCCTGGAGTACTACCACTTCAGGAACGCGCTCATTGTCGTTCGCACGTTCGGCTCACGACCCACGACTGCGGCGGCGCTCCTCTTCCTGATCGGCCGCCTCGCCCGGCACTGGGCCAGAGCGCTGTTTCGCAGAAGGCCCGCTCCCACCGCGGCTACACGCGGTCTTCTTACCGGCATCGTCTTGGCGATCAAAGGGCCCGCGACACTCGCCGACCGGTTGCCGTAACGTCGCGGAGCATCCGTCCGCGACGACTATCGGAGCTGCGCCCCGCGTGGTTCTGACGGCGGCGTTGCCGGCGCCACGACGCGAGCCGATCCTCCGGGGAGGCGCCGGGTTTCGCAGCATTCGATAGGCCACGAGTTCGGCGATCCGCGGGCTGCTATCGGCCGACGGGCCGATAGTCCGAGGTCGCCTTGTGGCGCAGTCGGCGCAGCATCCGGCGACAGATCCTCAGCGGAAGGAGGACGAACCGGCGAAGGCTCGAATAAGTTCGACTCTTCTTCAGGCGGCCAAGCGACAGGTAGACCGTGCGCCCGGTCGAGCTTCCCAGCGCCCAGGCCGGGAACGACAGCTCGGCCAGGCCCGCGCCGGTCAGCATCTCCGGCATGTACAGCGCTCGTGTCTCGGCCCCGCGATCCTCGATGAGTTCGCCGGGTTCGCGCAGGAAGGACTGCCCCGGCGCGATGCCGTCGTAGTGCACGTGCCAGCCGAGCGCTCGCTCGTGGGGGTCCCATCGGGCCGCCCGGTCCCGAAGAATCTTCCTCTCACCGTGGCTCTGCGAGCGGATCGGATAGTGTTTCAGCAGGAACTTGTAGGGGAAGATGCGTCGGCCCGGAAAAACGGCCTGGTGGCCTGCCCACGTTGCCAGGTCGACTTCGCCGACGTTCTTCCAGGCTTTGATCTGCAGCAGCAGGTCTCCGGTACGGCCGAACTCGAAGTGCCGCATTTGCCGTTCGAAGTCACTGCCGGGCTCAAACCGGTCGTCGATGGGCCGGTAGTTGGCGACGGTGTGATCGACCGCGGAAAAGCCTGACCGGTCAACGCGCCACAAAGCGTCGCGAAGCCCCAGGCCCGGCCACGGCCCGCACCGCCGTTCGTCTGCGTCGTGGTGGATGTACCAATCCGCCTTGAGCGTGCCTGCAACCGCCGATACTCGCCTGAGCAAAGGCTGCAGGGCAAAGCGGTCGCTGGGGGCTTCCGGGAAGCGTTCGAGCCCGGCAAGTCCTCGGCCCTCGAATCCGCGCGCGATTTCGAAGGATCGATCGGTCGACCAGTTGTCGATGACGTACACGCCGACGCCGTCGCCGACGAGCTTGTCTATCGCGGGCCCGATCACGTCTTCCTCGTTGTACACCGTCATGATCGCCACGACCCGGAAGTTGTCTGGGGCTTGGCTGGACTCGGGCCGGGTCGAGGCAAGCACTCTGTCAAAGATGATCAGGTGGGCCGATCGGCTGCCATCGAGAGCACTCGCGCGCGTACGTCCGGCGAACTCCGGCCGGAGCCCGACGTCAGCCAGATGACCCACGACCGGCTCGGCCTCATCGGTAGCCACGACCAGGAGCGCCGTGGCAGACACTGCGCCTGCGAGCCTCCGCAGAATGCCGTCGGACCCGCAAAGCAGTCCATGCGATCCTGCCAGGAGCAACGCGCTGCTCGCCGGATTGCGTCGAGAGAGCCCGGACGCGAGCTCCTTGGATTGGAGGTCCGCGATGCCACCGAACGGGTAGCGCGGTCGCTCCCCGGCGACGTGGTCCGGCAGCGCGACCCCCGTGACGCTCAGCTTCGGGTACGCGAGCGCGAGCCGGGGCGTCCACGTGAGGCCGACGTCGACGACCCGCTCCAGACCATGCAAGGACGCGACATGCGCGGTGAGTTCTGCAGCGTCCGGATATGGCGCGTCGGCGCTGTCTCGTGTCATGGCTCCGAAACGGTAGCATCTAGGCAGCTCCGGAGCCGTCGTGTGTGCTCGAGGGCTGGGCTGGATTGGAGATGGAACTGCCCGTGCGATTCACGATCGTGACCCCCGTCCTCAACGGCATGCCCTGGCTTCCCGAAGCCGTCGATTCGGTGGCTGCTCAGCGAGAGGTGGGCGCATTCGAGCTGGAGCACATCGTTCTCGACGGCGGGTCGACCGATGGGTCGCGCGAATGGCTCAAGAGTCACGAGGACCTTGGCTTCCGGCTCTGGCTCGAGCCGGACGACGGCCAGACCGCGGCACTCAGGACGGGTTTCGATCGGGCCCGCGGCGAGCTTTTCGGCTGGCTCAACTCCGACGACATCCTGGAGCCGGGCTCTCTCGAGACGGTTCACAACGTATTCGTCTCCGGCCCGGACGTGGTGATGGTTTCGGGAGCCTGCCTCTTCATCGATACCGACGGCAAAGTGATTGGGGCCATGGCGACTCCTCCCGTGCCGACGTTCGACGGCCTTGTGAAGACGCGTCTCAACCCGCCTCAGCCGTCCACGTTCTTCCGGGCCAGCGCCTACCGGGCGTCCGGAGGCCTCGATGAGAGCTTCAACCTGGCGATGGACGTCGATCTGTGGCTCAAGCTGGCCGGCCAGGGGCGTTATGTCGTTCTGCCGGACCGCGTGCTGGCCAGGTACAGGGTCCATCCCCAAGCCAAGTCGGAACGCCTGGCCGTAGCCTCAGCCAGGGAGGACCTTCGGGCCCGGCGGCGTCACGGCATGCCCTGGCGAAGCCAGGCTGGCGTCGAACTGCTGCGGAAGGCCTACCTGGGGCCCATCTTTGGGCGGGTTCCTCGCGCCATCGGCCGCTCGATCCGCGGCGCTGTCCGCAGAGTCGTCATCGGCCCCCGCCGCTAGCCTTCGCGGTAGGTCGGTTCTCCGGAGGGTAGTTGACGGCGCAGGCCGGCGAGCCTTCAGCGCGCCGCACGGCCGATGTGCGAGAATCCGCGCGCGGCGGCGATCCCCAGGTCCTGAGCGTGGCGGGCCGACCGCAGGGCGTGGTTCGAGGAGTTCGCGTCGATCATGGCCGAGATTGGTCAAACGGTTTCCGCAATCGATCGCTGGGCCGTGACCATGGGCCCCCGAACGCGGGGATGCGTGTGAGCGCCTTCTGGACCGACCGCCGGGTAATGGTGACCGGGGGAGCGGGGTTCCTGGGTTCGGCAGTCGTTCGAGCGCTGCAGGAAGCCGGCGCGGCCGAGATCTTCGTTCCCCGCACCGGTGACTACGACCTGCGCAAGCTCCCCGACGTCGACCGCGCCCTCGCGGATGGGCGGCCCGACCTGGTCATCCATCTCGCGGCGGTCGTGGGCGGCATCGGCGCCAACCGCGCAAGCCCCGGGCGCTTCTTCTACGACAACGCCATCATGGGCCTCCAACTGATGGAGCAATCCCGGCTCGTCGGAGTGGCCAAGTTCGTCGCCATCGGCACCGTCTGCGCATATCCCAAGTTCACGCCCGTCCCATTCCGCGAAGAGGATCTCTGGAACGGCTATCCGGAGGAAACCAACGCCCCATACGGCCTGGCCAAGAAGATGCTCCTCGTCCAGGCCCAGGCATATCGGGACCAGTACGGCTTCAACGCGATATATCTCCTTCCCGTCAATATCTACGGACCCGGCGACAACTTCGACCCGGCGAGCTCACACGTCATTCCGGCCCTCGTAAAGAAGTGCGTCGACGCCCGTGAGCGGGGCGACGGCTTCATCGAGGCCTGGGGGACCGGCTCGGCGTCACGGGAGTTCCTGTACGTCGACGATGCCGCGAGAGGCATCGTCCTCGCGGCCGAGCGCTACGACGGCCGGGAGCCGATAAACCTCGGGGTGGGCAGCGAGATCACGATCCGGGACCTGACCGAGCTCATAGCCCGTCTCACGGGCTTCAGCGGCGAGATTCGCTGGGATCCCTCCAAGCCGGACGGCCAGCCGCGCCGTGCCCTCGACACGAGCCGGGCGCGGGAGGCGTTCGGGTTCACCTCCAGCACGTCGTTCGAGGACGGGCTGCGGGCGACCATCGAGGGCTATCGCGCCCGAATCGGGGCCGTGACTCGATGACCGTGCCGGAGGCATCGGACGCCCGCCGGTTCGAGCGTCCGGCAGGAGCCGCAATCCCCTCCCCGCACCGTGGCGTTCGTGCCACGACCGGCCGTCCCGGCATCGAGGCTTGACCAGTTTGTCCGACCGGCCGCCGCGTATCGGCGTTGTGCCCATCCTGGATGGTGCCGGCGGCGGCATCTACCAGTACAGCCTCACCATGCTCGACGGTTTGCTGGCGATCGAACCGCGGCCCGAGCTGGTTCTGTTCGCGGATCGGCGGTCGTGGCTGCGAGCTGAAGCCTGGGGGCGACGCGGGTACGAGGTCGCGTCTCTGTGGCCCCGGACGGTTCGCTGGAGACTGCGCACCGCCGCAAGGCGAGTCGCGGCGTTTGGCCCGGTCGGCAAGGCCGCGGCGCGCGTAGAAGCGCTGCTGGACATGCGTGGAGCCGGCGCTGACGCGCGGCATCGAGCCAGGGCGCTGCCTGAGCTGGGCGGGTGGATCGCCAGATTCGGCATCGATTTCCTCGTGTTCCCGGCCCCTTCGCTGATTGGGTTCCAGCCGGGAGTGCCGTACGTGATGGCGGTTCACGATCTCCAGCACCGTCTCCACCCCGAGTTCCCGGAGGTGTCCGCCGATGGGGAGTGGGAGCGACGGGAGTCGCTCTTCCGGGACGGGATCGGGGGCGCCTTGACCATCTTGGTCGACTCGGAAATCGGGCGTGCGGACGTCCTGGACTGCTACGGCGGGGTCACGTCGCCCGAACGCGTCCAGGTCCTGCCGTTTCTGCCGGCCTCGTATCTCGATTGGGCAGCGGCGGCGGCGGGGGCTGCATCCGTTCGCGAACGTCTTGAGCTTCCCGAGCGATACCTGTTCTTCCCGGCCCAGTTCTGGCCGCACAAGAACCACGTTCGAGTCGTCCAGGCCCTGGCCCGGATCCGCTCCGAGCGCGGCGTGGATGTGGATGTCGTGATGTGTGGGTCCGCGGCCGATCCACTGCGGGCCGCGGTCCTGGACGCGGTGCGTCGAACGGCCGCCGGCGAAGGAGTGGCGGATCTCGTCCACATTCTCGGCTACGTGGAGGACGAGCTGATGGCGCCCCTCTACGCCGCCTCACGCGGGGTGCTCCTGCCGACATTCTTCGGTCCGACCAATATCCCCGTGCTCGAGGGCTGGGCCTTCGGCGTGCCGGTGCTGACGTCGGACATACGCGGTATCCGCGAGCAATGCGGTGACGCGGCGATCCTCGTCGATCCCGGTTCCGTAGACGCCATTGCCGATGGCGTCTACTCGCTCTGGTCGGACGAACGGCTCCGGGGCGAGCTGGTTTCTGCGGGCACGAGGCGCCTGGCTCGATACGGGCGCGCCGAGTATGTCGCTCGGCTCGCTGCGATCATCCAGGACACTGCGCGCCGCGCGCGGGAGGCCGCGACGCCATCGGCCGACTCGGTATCCAACGGGCCCGGCGCTGCCGACGAACGCCCGCATCCGCCCACGGTGAGCGTGGTCATCCCCGCCTACAACCGGGCCGGCACCATCGCGGCCGCGATCGAGAGCGTCCGCAACCAGAGCTTCCGGGACCTCGAGATCATCGTCGTGGACGACGGCTCCAATGACGAGACCGCGGAGATTGCCGGGGCCATCGCGAAAGACGAGGAGCGCTTGCGGGTGCTCTCGCACCCGCACAACCGCGGGCCGCAGGCCGCGAGGAACACCGGCATCCGCGCCGCTCGCGCAGCGTGGATCGCCTTCCTCGACTCAGACGATGTCTACTACCCCGACAGCATCGAGATGAGGCTTGAAGCCGCCCGGAGAACCGGCCTGGGGATCATTCATTCTGCTTGCGATGCCGTTGGGCCCGACGGTGAGCAGCGGTTTCCAATCCCGCCGGTGGAGGGGGACGTCTATCGGGCTCTTCTCACCGCGCCCGCCCCCATGTTCCAGGGCATGATCGTGAAGCGCGAGCTTCTCCACCAGATCGGGCTGTTGAGTGAATCCGTGCCGTCTTACCAGGAATGGGACACGTCCATTCGCCTGGCCTCGATCGCCCCGTTCGGATTCGTCGACCGGCCGACTTTCCTCTACGACCTCAGGACTCGCGGCGCCATCTCGCGAGACGACCGGCGGGCTGCCAACGGCTACGAGCACGTCGTGTCGAGGCACTGGTGCGAGGTCGTGAAGGTCGCCGGAGTGCGGGTCCTGGCCCACCATTACCGGACCGTCGCCGAGATCCGGGTCCGGGCCGGCGACCGGCGCGGTGCCCTTCGTTGCGCGGTTCTTTCCCAGCTGATCTGGCCTCTGTCGCCGCGACAGACGCTCGGACTGCTGCGCCGTATCGACCGCATGGTCCCTCGCGATCGGCCGCCGGCGTCCTCGAACGGGTAGACCTACGGCGATCGCGCCTGCTGCGCGGCCAGGCCGGGCTGCAGGTCCAGGATGATGATTGTCGGCCCGGTCACCGTGCTCGACGGCTGGATCTCGTACACGACAGGTAGGGAAAAGAGCTCGTTGTAGAAGGCGGCTTCCGTGGGGTAGCCGGGGGCGAAGTATCGATCGTACAGGCGGCTGCTCGCAATCGCGTAGCGGAAGCCATGCGATCGATACCAGGCGAGATCGTAGGTGGAAAGCGTCCACGTGTAACCGACCCGGTAGCTGTACGGATCCAGCTGCGGCGTGTATTCCTCACGCACGATCGCCGAGCCCGACATCAGGTGGCCGTACACCCAGTTGCGCGCGATCGTCTCCGTCCGTGGAAGGCGGGTGACTCGAGCGTCCTGAACTGCTGCCGCTGCCGGTTGAACCGCCACCAACGCGATCAGAACGGTTGCGGCAACCGCGCCCAGGAACCGCCGGCGCCGCCCGATGAGTTCGTAGACTGTTGCCGCCGCGTCGGCTACGAACCTGCCGGCCAGCAACGCGAGGAACGGCACCATCGGCATCAGGTCCCGTTCGAAGTGGACCTCCGGTATCGACACCATGAGGAAGTAGACGATCGGGAAGACGACCAGCACGAGATCGGAGGCGCGGTGGCGAACCAGGGCCCAGACGATCCCGGCCAGGGCGAGCACCGAGAGGACCGGACCGAAGCCGGTGGTCCACAGGTAGTTGACGTAGTAGCCGATCGTATCCCCCTGTGCTCCGGGGTGGCCCTGGACGTTGTAGTGAAAGATGACGCCTGTAAGGTCGTTGATGACCGCTCCGGTGTCGAAGATGATCATTGGCGTGATCACGACGAACGCCACGACGGCGGCCAGGGCCGTGAGGTATGGCGTCCTGGAGCGCACCGCACCACGGAGCCATGTCGGGATGGCCTGCAGAGACCCGGCACGAGATAAATAGGCGATTGCGGGGACGATGGCTACGACGGCCGCGTTGTATTTCGTCGAGGCGGCCATGCCGGCGAACAGGCCGGACAGGATCAGGAAGCGGTTACTCGTCCGATCAGGCGGCCGCGAGACGGCAGCCACCGCGGCGATGAGCGTGGCGGCCGTGAAAAAGGCCGAGGGTATGTCCGTGGTGAGGAAGCGCGAGTAGTCGAGCGGCAGGACCGCGAGGGCGTAGAACCCGGCACCAACCAGGCCGGCGAGCCACCCAACTTCTCGATCCCACGCGCTCATCGAGGGGCCTCTCGGGGTGCCCCCGGCCTCCCCATTCTCCGGGGCTGCGCTGCGGGCTCCGTCCGGCTCCGCCCGTGTCGCCTCCGGCTGCTCCCGCGTCGCAGTTGAGCTCACCTTGCGACGCCTGAGCGAGAGGGCCGCAACGCGCCCGGGGAAGGCCAGCAGCAGGACGGTCAGGACCCCGAGAAGGCCGACCAGCCGTCGACCCCACAGGTCGTACTGGTACAGGTCCTGCGCCAGGTCCGAGGGGCCGCTGCCGGGGAGGCCGCCGAACCAGACCTGGGCGGGAGTGGTGAGCGGTGCTCCGGTAACGGCATGGACCACCTGCACTATGCCGGTCTCAGCGTATATAAGGAATGAGGGATACGTGAACGTGTGAGGGTCCGGGTCGCCGGTGGCGACCATGTCCAGCGCCGGCTTGACGATGGCGTACTCGTCGGGGTAGTAGACATATGGCCGGTCGAAGGCCATGCCAGCGATCCGCAGCCCCGCCGCGACCACGAGCAGGGCCGCGAGGGCGACGGTCCGAGCCAGCGCGACGCGAGTGGCGCGAGGAATCGTTATCCGAGTCAAGGCAACAGGGCTGCTTCGCCGGAGAGTTGAGGGGATGTCGGCGCTCCGATCGCCTCATAGTGGAATCCCAGTTCCCTCATCGTCGGCCCGTCGAGAAGCCGCCTGCCGTCGATCACGACCGGAGCGGCCATTGTCGGCGCGAGCGAGCGCCAATCTAATTGGCGGAACTCCGGCCAGGCGGTGCCGATCACGGCCAGGCCGGCGCCTCGGAGCGCCTCCTCGGCCGTGGCCGCCAGGTGCAGGGCGGGCAGCGCGGCTGAGGCATTCTGGGCGGCGTGGGGGTCGTAGCCCACGACCTCGACACCACGCGCAATCAGCAGTTCGGCGACGCGCAGGGCCGGCGAAGATCGAACGTCGTCGGTGCCCGCTTTGAAAGCCAGGCCGAGCACGGCGACTCGACTGCAACCCGGCCGGAGCGCCCGCAAGACGCGGCGCGCGAACCGCCGCTGGTGGGCCTCGTTCGCCTCCGAGGCAGCCGACGTGACGTGCATCTCGAGGCCCAGGTCCCGCCCGACGTTGGTGATCGACCGGAGGTCCTTGGGCAGGCAACTGCCGCCGAACCCGAAGCCGGGCTGCATGTAGCCCTTGCCCAGGCGCGGGTCCAGCCCAATGCCCTCGATGACCGTCATCACGTCGGCACCGAGCTCCTCACAGAGGACGGCCAGCTCGTTGGCGTAGGAGAGCTTCAGGGCGAGGTACGCGTTGGCCCCATTCTTGATCAGGTCGGCCTCGATCACGCTCACCACCAGGACCGGGCAGGTGTCCGTGCCGAGGACGGCCTTGACCACGGCAAGGGCCGCGTCGTCCGGGTCGGGAAAAGTGCCGATGACCACGCGGCTCGGAGCAAGGAAGTCCTCCAGGGCCCGGCCCTGCGCCAGAAACTCGGGGTTCGTGAATACGTGCGACGGATCGCCCCCGGCCCAGCGGATGATCTGGTCGCTGGACCCTGCCGGCAGCGTGCTGCGAATGACAAGCGGCACACCCGATTGCACCAGCGGGCGCGAGGCCTCCAGGGCGCTCTTGAGCTGCCGGAGGTCGCTCCTGCCGTCCTCGCCGACCGGCGTCCCAACGCAAATCAGGACCGCGTCGGACGGCCCGCCCGGGATCCGCGGCAGGGGGCGAATGCGACCTCGAATCTCGGGATCCGCGAAGGCGGCAGCCATACCCGGCTCGTGGATCGGCAGCTCGCCTGCGGAGAGGGCCGCGAGCCTGTCACGGCGCATTTCGACCACGTCGATTGCGTGCCCACGTGACGCCAGCCCAACGGCGGTCGCCAGCCCGACATAGCCGGCGCCGACGACGGTGAGATGGTACGTGCGAGACATCGTCGGAACGATACCAAGAAGTGGCGGTACCGCCGTAGCGTTTCCCGTGGACTGCCGGCCACGCCGCCCGGTGCCGCGGCTTCGGCCGTCAGGACCGCCGCCGGCGGGTCGATGCCCCGGGCCGACCAAAAGGCTGGTGGTCCGAAACTCCGAGCCGATATGATGCCGCTGTGAGCACCTCCCAGGGCAGTGATCTCAGCGGGCTGACCGGCATCGAGATCATCAGGCAAGGCCGGGCGCTGCTTGCCTATGTCGTTCGAGCCGACGCGACTCGGGCAGCAACCTCCTTTTTCACGGGCGAGGAGGCTTCTTTCCAGGCGGGTTTCGTGGTGTACCCGGCCGGCGGTGCGGTCGTGCCTCACGTCCACCTGCCCGTCGCCCGGGCCGTCATGGGGACTTCCGAGATGCTCCTGGTCAGGAAAGGACGCTGCATCGTCGACATCTACGGCGCGGACCGCGTTCTCGCGGCATCGCGCGAGCTTGGGACCGGTGATCTCGTTCTCTTGATCGACGGTGGACACGGCTTCCGCATGCTCGAGGACACCGTTCTGCTCGAGGTGAAACAGGGCCCGTACAGCGGTCAGGCCGAGAAGGAGCGGTTCGATCCTCCGGGCGAACCCGGACCGAAGTGATCCCCGTAAATGAGCCGCGCCTCGATGGCCGCGAGCTCGAGTACGTGACCGAATGCCTGCGGACCGGCTGGATCTCCTCGGCCGGGCGATTCATCGGAGAGTTCGAGGAAAGCTGGGCCGCTTACTGCGGCAGGCGATACGGCGTCGCCGTATGCAACGGGACCGTTGCCCTGCAGCTGGCAGTCGCTGCCCTCGGCCTGGGGCCCCGGGACGAAGTCATCATGCCGGCGTTCACGATCATCTCGTGTGCCATGGCGATCGTGTACGCGGGCGCCGTGCCTGTTCTCGTGGATTCCGATCCGGCGACCTGGTGCATGGACGTGGCCCAGGTGGAGGCGCGCATTACTCCTCGGACCCGGGCGATCATGCCGGTTCATATCTACGGGCACCCGGTGGAGATGGATCCGCTCCTCGAACTGGCCGACAAGCACGGGCTGGCCGTCGTCGAGGATGCCGCGGAGGCGCACGGTGCCCAATACCTATCGGGGCGAGGCTCGCAACCGGAATGGCGACGCTGCGGCAGTTTCGGCGACGTCAGCTGCTTCAGCTTCTACGCCAACAAGCTCGTCACCAGCGGCGAAGGCGGCATGGTGGTCACGGATGACGAAGCCCTCGCGAAGCGGCTCCGCCTTCTTCGGAACCTGGCCTTCATCCCGGGCCAGCGGTTCCTCCACGAAGAGCTTGGCTTCAACTTCCGGATGACGAACGTTCAGGCAGCCATCGGCCAGGCCCAGGTCGAGCGCATCGCCGATACTGTCGAGCGGAAGCGCAGGATCGGGGCGCGATACCTGGCCGGGCTGGCCTCGGTGCCCGGCATCCGCATGCAGGTCGAGCGGCCGTGGGCGCGTTCGGTGTGGTGGATGAACGGCCTCGTGCTCGAACAAGGCAGCGGCCACACGGCGGTGTCGCTGGCAAATGCGCTGGCCTCCCTGGGTGTGGAGACGCGCCCCTTCTTCCTCGGCATGGACCGGCAGCCGGCCCTTCGCGCCCGCGGGCTGTTCGGCGGCGAGGCATACCCGGTTAGCGAGGAGCTGGCCGACATGGGTCTGTACCTGCCATCCGGGGTGGGGCTGGCAGCGGAGCAACAGGAGACAGTGATCGCAGCCGTGAGGCAAGTTCTCGGATGACCGCGGGCTGCGGGGCCGGCGGTGCCGACCCGTACAAGGTGGCGAGGTCCTCGATCGCACTCGGGAAGCGAGCCGCCTGATTCGAGTTGCCGCGCACGGCCCTCCCGGGCCGATCGCGGGCCGAAGCGGTCGGGGTTCGCTGGTAAGGTATCGTGGCGTCCACGGCCGACGGAAGAGCCGGGGCTCGCGCATCGGCCCCGTCGGGTGCAGACGTTGCAGGAATGCGGCAACGCTGGGGCACCCGAACAGGTTCATCCCAGGAGGCGTCCGTTTTCGGGACATGGAATCAGGCCAGAACCGCATGCGGGGATCCGCTTCCGCCGCGTGGAATCGCCAGGTCGTCGTGCTGGAACCGCACCACGGCTGGCGCGAGCTCGGTCTGGGCGAGATCTGGGCGCACCGCGAGCTCCTCTACTTCTTTGTCTGGCGCGACCTCAAGGTTCGCTACAAGCAGACCGCCTTCGGGGCTGCCTGGGCCGTGCTGCAGCCCGTGCTACTGATGCTGATCTTCTCCGCAACTCTGGGCCGATTGGCGGGAGTCGCCCCGGCCGGCATCCCATATCCGCTCTTCGTCTTCGCTGGCCTGGTCCCATGGACGCTCTTTGCCTCGAGCCTGGCCGGCGCCTCCAACAGCCTGGTGGTCGGCGAAGCGATCATCACCAAGGTCTACTTCCCCAGGCTTCTGCTGCCGTTTGCCTCCGTCGGGTCGTTCCTGCTGGACTTCCTGATCTCGCTGGGTGCTCTCGCCGTGGTCATGCTGTACTTCGGTGCCGTTCCCTCGCTGGCGATCGTCTGGCTGCCTGCCCTGACGCTCATGGCCGTGGTAACGGCGCTCGGCGTGGGCACCTTCCTTGCAGCCGTGAACGTCAGGTATCGAGACGTCAAGTACGTCGTGCCGTTCCTGGTCCAGGTGTGGATGTTCGCCTCGCCGGTCGTCTACACCAGCACGCTGATCCCGGCCAGGTGGCAGGTGCTCTACGCCCTGAACCCGATGACCGGAGTGGTTGCAGGGTTCCGCTGGGCCCTTGTCGGCGGCCCTCGACCAGACGACCTCATCGTCGTTTCGGCCGTGGCATCGGTCCTGGTCCTGGTGGGCTCCCTGGTCTACTTCCGCCGCGTCGAGCGGACCTTCGCGGACGTGATCTGATGGCCGAGATCGCGATTGCGGCAAGCGGCCTGGCGAAGAAGTATCGGATCGGCGTGCGTCGCGATCCGTACGGGCGCTTGTCGGAGTCGTTATGGAACGCCCTGACGTATCCCTTTCGCCGCAGGACGGGCGAGGATCGGGCGGACGACTTCTGGGCACTGCGGGACGTCTCCTTCGAGGTCCCGCGCGGCTCGGTCGTTGGGGTCATCGGACGAAACGGCGCCGGCAAGTCCACGCTGCTCAAGATCATGTCGCGCATCACCGAGCCGACGCTGGGCCGCGCCGAGCTGCACGGACGCGTGGGGTCGTTGCTCGAGGTCGGCACGGGCTTTCACCAGGAGCTCACCGGCCGGGACAACATCTTCCTCAGCGGCGCCATCCTGGGCATGAAGCGAGCGGAGATCCTGCGCAAGTTCGACGAGATCGTCGACTTCGCGGACATCGGCCAGTTCCTGGACACCCCGGTAAAGCGCTACTCGAGCGGGATGAAGGTGCGGCTCGGTTTCGCCGTCGCCGCCTTCCTGGAGCCCGAGATCCTCTTCATCGACGAAGTCTTGGCCGTCGGCGATGCCGAATTCCAGAAGAAGTGCCTGGGCAAGATGTCGGAAATCGGCCAGGGTGGTCGGACGGTCATCTTCGTCTCGCACAGCATGCCGGCGATCCTGAGGCTGTGCGATCGGGCCATCCTGCTCGATCACGGCCGGGTAGTTGTCGACGGCCCGACCCACGAGGCCGTCCGGCGCTACCTGGAATCCGGTCCCGGGCGAACGAGCTCGCGCGAATGGACCGACCCGGCAACCGCACCGGGCGACGACGTTGCCCGCCTGAAGAGCGTCCGCGTCGTCCCGCCCGGCGGCGGTCCGGCCGAGGAGATCGACATTCGTCGCGCGATAGACATAGAAGTTGAGTACTGGACGAGGGCACCCGGCGACCTTCGGCCGTCCGTGAACCTGCACTTCTACAACGACGAAGGCGTCTGCCTGTTCATCAACAACGACTGGATGGACCGCCAGTGGTGGAGCGCCTCGCGGCGGCCGGGCGTGGTAAGGGCCGTGTGCCACATCCCCGGCAACTTCCTCGCCGAAGGAAGGGTCATCGTCACCGCGGTGGTGAGCACGTACAACCCCACGATCGTGCACGCCATCGAGCGAGAGGCGGTGGCCTTCGTGGTCGTTGACCGAAGCGAGGGCGACGGCGTTCGCGGGGTCTATGTCAACGAGTTCCCGGGCGTGGTCCGCCCCATGCTCGAATGGCACGTGGAGCAGGTTTCGGAGGCGGTCGCGGGCAGAAGTTGACCCGGACGGGCCGCCCATCGGCCGCCGACCGCCCATCGGCCGCCGGCCGCCCAAAAGGCAGCGGGCGCGCCCGCCGATGAGGCATCTCTCGCAGGTTGAAGCCTCCTGCCAGGGCGCCATATGGGCGCCCTGGCCCAGTACCTTGGGCAGGCTGTCGGATGCACGCCCGGCCCGCGTAGGGTGAAGTGACAGACAAACAAGGGCAGCTCGATGCTAGGATTGGAGCCGGGGCCTTGCCCGAATAGGTTCGCATCTATCGTCCGACAACCTGCAGGCTGACGCCGTCAGTCGTCTCGTCAACCAGTCAGTAGTTTCGTCAACTAGAGCGAATCGCGCGGATCGCCGCCCTTCCTGGGATCGGGCAACCTTGCGCCGCGCGATCGGATGAGGACCGTTATGTTCGACCGCCCCTTGGTGCCGCTGCTCCCGATCGGACTCGCCATCGCCCTCGCGGCCTCCGTCGGCCTGGCTGCCACATTGCCGGCGGCGGCGAGCGCGGCCGATGGGGCGGCAGCGACGGGGCCCTCCATCCAGTACCAGGAAGCCGTGGCTCACGCCGGCGAGAGCTACTCGTTCGTCCCGGGCGGCGTCGTGACCGTTCCCTTCCGGCCGCGTCTCGGAGATCCGACCGTGGTTGACGGCGCGGCGCCCGTGGCCCTGCCGGCCGGCCAGGGCAGTGCGGCTGCGGCCCCCGATCTCGTCACCGGTCCGGGGTCCGTCACCCCGAACGGAACGACGAACCTCCTTCGTCGTGAGGTCTTCGGGTTCCTGCCGTACTGGGAGCTGGGCAGCGCCCTCGACTACTCCACGCTTTCTACGATTGCTTACTTCGGCGTCGACCTCAACACCGACGGGACCCTTAACAAGACCAGCAACGGCTGGAACGGCTGGGTCAGCT
>DASWZK010000055.1:0-14062 GCA_036404515.1 Candidatus Limnocylindrales bacterium | reverse complement strand
CTGCCGGCGCGGCCCACGATTCTCTTCTGATCACCGGTTCGACGCTGTCTCCGGCGCG
Organism: Candidatus Limnocylindrales bacterium; assembly: GCA_036404515.1. Lineage (GTDB taxonomy): Bacteria > Chloroflexota > Limnocylindria > Limnocylindrales > CSP1-4 > Fen-1039. The sequence continues at coordinate 14,004 of DASWZK010000055.1, read as the reverse complement.
GGACAACCTGGTTCTGCGGGCCATCGCGGCCACGCGGGTCGCGATAGCGGCTACGTGGCATGGCGCCCCGGCTGCGCCACCGCCGCTTGTCGCTCGCCTGGCCAAGCGGGTGCCGGTCGCTGCCGGTCTGGGTGGCGGCAGCAGCGACGCCGCCGCAGCCATCGATGCCGCTCTCGCCGCCTGGGCCGCGGCTCTTGATCCGGAAGAGACCGGGGCGCTGGCCGCATCGCTCGGCTCGGACGTGCCGTTCTTCCTGGCAGGCGGCGCCGCCCTCGTCACGGGCCGTGGCGAGTTCGTCGAGCCGCTGCCGGACATTCAGGGCGAGCCACTGGCCGTCCTGCTCGTTACGCCGCGGCTGCCGCTGGCTACCGCCGCCGTCTTCCAGGCGTATGCGGGCGGCGCCCACCCGCCCGATGCCGCACGCGCGAGGGAAGTCTCGGAACGCCTCGCCACCCAGATGAGGGCCGGCCTGACCGGGGCAGATCTCCTCCGGCGGGCCGAAGAGCTGGCTGCGGCCAACGACCTCCGGCCGGCCGCAGTATCGATCGTGCCCGGTCTGGCCGACCTCATGGCGGCGCTGGAGAAGCTGACGGGTCGACCCGTGGGGCAGTCCGGCTCCGGGCCGTCGCTGTGGTCGCTCTATCCAACTCTGGCAGAGGCTCGCAAGGCAGTTCGGTTGGTTCGACTGGCAGCGGTCAACGGCACGCTGCCGCCGACCGGCACCGGGGAGCCGTTCGTCGCTGCTACGGCCATCGCGGGCCGACACCCGCAGCCTGCGGCCGAGACCGGGGACGGCGCTGCGGGTACGATCCGGCCTCGCACGGTCCACAATGAATTCACCACCCGCCGGCACGATGCGGACGATCGAGCGGCGGAGCCCGGGGACACCAAGGGAGATTAGCCTCGATGAGTCGCCACGAGGTCGTAACCACGGCCGCGCCCGCCGCAATCGGTCCCTACAGCCAGGCCATCGAGACCGACGGGTTCGTTTTCTGTTCGGGGCAGCTGGGACTGGACCCAGCGACCGGCGAGCTGCTTGCGGGAATCGACGAGCAGGCTGAGCGGGCACTCCTCAACCTCGAAGCAGTCCTGGGAGCCGCTGGCCTGACGATGGCCGACGTCGTCAAGACGACCATCTTCCTCGCCAACCTTGCCCACTTCGCGCAGGTGAACGAGACCTACGCCCGGCATGTCGTCGCGCCGGCACCGGCGCGCAGTACCGTCCAGGTTGCGGCTCTCCCGCGCAATGCCCTTGTCGAGATCGAAGCGATCGCGCGGCGGTCCGGCTAGTGGTTGCGGCCAGGCCCGGTCGGCCGGCTGACTCGGCAGTTCAGGCCGGCGTGCGCAGGCAAGCCGGCTCGATGTGCCGGGCCCTATACACTCGAACCGAGACACGCGCCTGCGGCGTTCCGTGCTACCGTCCGATGCGATGAGCCAGAACCCTCAAACCGTTCTTCCAGTCGTCCTTGCCGCCGGCCTCGGGACGCGCATGAAATCGCGCAAGCCGAAGGTCCTCCACGAACTGTGCGGACGCCCGATGCTCGCCTTCGTGCTCGACGCTGCACGCGACGTCAGCGGCCGGCGCCCGTTGGTTGTCTATTCGCCGGCCACGGCCCAGCTCACCGAGGTGTTCGCAAACGAGGCTGACTTCGCGCTCCAGGCGGAGCCCCTCGGCACGGCCGACGCCGTGGCCGCCGCGCTGACGGTTGTGCCCGAGTCGGTCAGCGAGATCCTGGTTCTCTCGGGTGACGTGCCTCTCGTCCAGTCGGATCTGCTGGCCGAGCTGGTGGACATGCGCCGCGCCCGCAATGCGGCCGTGGCGCTCGTGGCGGTCCACGTCGCAGATCCCGAGGGCCTCGGGCGGGTCGCTCGGAGCGACGACGGAGGGCAGGTGCTTCGGATCGTCGAAGAGAAGGACGCCACGCCCGAGGAGCTCGAGATCGAGGAGATCAACGCCGGGGTGTACGCCCTCGACGCGGCGTGGCTTCGCCGTCGCATCGGCGACGTCAGGCCCTCGCCGGTTTCCGGAGAGTTCTATCTGCCGGAGCTCGTGACCCTCGCCCGAGAAGACCGCCGCCCCGTGGTCTCGCTCGAGGTCGAGGACGACGGAACTCTCGTCGGCATCAACGATCGGTCGCAGCTGGCAGCGGCGGAGCTTGAGCTCCGCATGGTGATCAACGAACGCCATATGCTCGCTGGCGTCACGATGGTCGATCCAATCCGCACTTACGTCGACGCCACGGTCAAGCTGGCCCAGGACGTCGTCCTCGAGCCCGGCGTGGTCCTGCGCGGCAGCACAAGCATCGGCGAAGGGACGCGTATCGGAGCGGGAAGCCAGATCATCGACACCGTCGTCGGCCGTGACTGCTGTATATGGTCCAGTGTGCTCGAGTCCTCCGAGGTGGAGGACGAAGTGCAGATCGGGCCGTTCTCGCATCTTCGCGCGGGGTCGTCGATCGGGCGCAAGGTCAGGGTCGGCAACTTCGCCGAGGTCAAGGCCAGCCGCCTCGATCCGGGCGTGCAGCAGCACCACTTCAGCTACATCGGCGACGCCGAGCTGGGCGAGCGCACGAACGTGGGCGCGGGCACGATCACCTGCAACTACGACGGCCTCCGCAAGCACAGGACGAAGATCGGCAAACGCGTCTTCCTGGGCTCGGACACTATGCTCGTGGCCCCGGTCGAGCTTGGCGATGACGCCCGTACTGCCGCCGGAGCCGTGGTCACCAGGGACGTGCCGGCGGGGATGCTCGCCGTCGGTGTTCCTGCCAGGTTGCGCAAGCCTCACGATGAGGCCGCCGCTGCCGACGCTACCGCCGCGGGCGCAGCCCCTGCCGTCGGGCGGGAAGAGCCGCCAGCCGGGGAGGCCACCGAGCGAAGTCGTCGATGAGTGACGTCGTTCTGCAGCTGCTGGTCGTCCTCATCCTCGTCCTGGTCGAGGCTCTCTTCGTGGCTGCCGAAATCTCGCTCGTCACCCTGCGGCACAGCCGGGTCGATCAACTTATCGACGAAGGCCACCGCGGCGCGGGCCGGGTCAAGCACCTGATAGAGGACCCCGCCCGCTTCCTGGCCGTGGCCCAGATCGGCGTTACGTTCGTCGGCTTCCTCGCCTCGGCCTTTGCGGCGGTCAACCTGGCCGACCGCCTGGCCGTGGTGCTGAAGGATGTGCCGGTCCTCAAGGACGCGGCCGGCGGCGTGGCCCTGCTTATCATCACGATCCTCCTTTCCGGTTTCTTCATCGTCTTCGGGGAGCTGGTGCCCAAGACTGTGGCTCTGGCCCGCCCGGACCGCGTCGCCCTGGCCTTGGCGGGCCCGCTCGACCTCGTCGGTCGAATCTTCGGTCCGCTGGTAGACCTGCTGACCTGGCTGACGCGAACGGTCACTGGCGGTTTCGGTGGTGGTGTGGCACGCCAGGCCCAGATCAACACCGAGGAGCTCAAGCTCATCGTCGAGCGGGGAGGGGAGACGGGTCTTCTTGAGGCCGAGGAAGAGCAGATGATCAGCGCCGTCATCGAGCTCGGCGAGCGCCGCGTCCACGAGGTGATGGTTCCGCGAACTGACATGACGGCCCTGCCGGTGACGGCCGGCATGGACGAGGCCATCGACACCTTCATACGCGAGGGTCACAGCCGGATCCCCGTCTACAAGAAGACGATCGACGAGATCGTGGGCGTTCTGTACGCCAAGGACCTGCTGCCATTCCTCAAGGGCGGCGAGCACAAGCCGGACCTGCGCAAGCTGCTGCGCGCGCCGCTCTTCGTGCCGGAGTCGATGTCGATCGACGACCTGCTCCACCAGCTTCAAGGCCGCCGGGTCCACCTGGCCATCGTCCTCGACGAGTACGGCGGCACGGCGGGGATGGTCACGATCGAGGACCTGCTCGAGGAGATCGTGGGCGACATCCAGGATGAGTACGATGCGGAGGAGCCGCTGACCGTCTGGCTCTCGGACGACGAGGCGCGGGTCGATGGGCGCGCCTCGGTGGATGACCTGGCCGAGCTGTTCGACGTGGATCTCGGCGAGCTGGAGGATGCCGACGAGTACGACACGGTCGGTGGGCTGATCTACCACCGCATTGGCGGCGTGCCGCGACCGGGCGATAGGGTTGAGCTGTCGGAACAAAGCCTGACCCTGACGGTCGAGATGACCGACGGGCATCGCGTCGGCAAGGTCCTGGCGGTGCGACGACGGGCCGGCGACCGCGTGGGGGAAGAGGATCGGACGGGGGGTGAGTCGACCAGGGGCGCGGGCCATTAGGCCTCAATCGTTGGGCCGAAGTTGCAGGATGGAAGGAGGCCGGGATTGCATTGGCTGAGACGCCACCAATCCGTCGTGCTCCTTGTCGTTCTTGTGGTTGCGACCTGGAGCGCGCTTTGGCTGGTCTACGACTACCGAAGCCCGGTCAGCCAGTTCCTGCGAGCGTACGGCGCCGTCCAGATCGACGGCTGGAGCACAAACGATCTCGACGCCTTGTGCATTCGACTCGAGCCCGCCAACGGCACGCCCCAGGCCGGGGCCGATGCCGCGATCGCGATCGCGAGCAAGACCTACGCCGGAGGCTACGTCCTGGAGGTCCTGCTGGTCTCACTTCACGACACCTGCAACGGCGCCGAACCACGACTGGCCTGGGCGGTGGCCATGGCCTGGGCCGAGAGCAGCTACGCTCCGACGCTGCTGCCGGGCGAGTCGAGGCCGAGAGCGGTGGTTCTCGTGGATGCCTCCACGGGCAAGCTGATCGTCAGCCATGCGGAAGGCCTGCCCTGACGGCGGGTAGCGCCGTTTGATCTCCGCCTTGGCGGCGGCCTAAGCCTTGATCACCCCGACAATGATGGCTCGCAGCGACTCAAGGGCTTCGGCGTCCACGACGCCGGCTGCGTCGAGCTCGGCCAGCGCCTTGTCTCGGTACGAGCGAGCCTGATCGCGGGTGAAGTCGCGGCCGCCCAGGTTCTCGATGAGCGCCACCGCCTCGGCGACCTGGGCGTCGTCGGGCGCCTCCGTGTGCCAGACTGTTTCCAGGGCCGCCCTGTCCGACGGCCCGGCGTTTTCCAAGGCGTAGATCACCGGCAGGGTCATCTTGTGCCGGGCCACGTCGGTTGGCTCCTTGCCCGTGATCGCCTGCTCGCCCCAGATGCCCAGCAGGTCGTCGTTCAGCTGGAAAGCTATGCCGAGCGCCCAGCCGAAGGCCCGATAGCGAGCGATGACCGCCTCGTCATCGGTCGCCAGGACGGCGCCGGCCTCGACCGAAGCGGCGATGAGGGCGGCCGTCTTGCGGCCGATCATGTCGAAGTACAGCTCGACCGACATCGGCTCCGAGCGCTCGCTGGCCCAGATGTCGATGTACTGGCCCTCGCAAAGTGCCAGGCAGGTGTCGTCGTGGAGGCGCATCAGCCGCAGGACCTTGGCGTCCGAGAAGCCCAGGTCGGTCAATCGATGGAGGGCCTTGCGGCTCAGGGTATAGAGCATGTCGCCGGCGTTGATCGCCTGCGGGATGCCGTGGAGAGCCCACAGCGTGGGGCGATGGCGACGCTCGGTGTCGCCGTCCTCGATGTCGTCGTGGACCAGGCTGAAGTTGTGGCCGAGCTCCACGGCCGCGGCGCCGGGCAACGCGGCCCGATAATCCCCGGCGATCGAGGCGTAGGCAAGGAGCCCGAGCAACGGCCGCATCCGCTTGCCGGACGAGCCGCTGCCGTCGAGGCCGAGGTGATAGCGGCACATCTCGTACAGCCCGGCCGTGGACGCGTCTCGATCGGAGACCAGCCGCAGGATCTCTCGCTCGGTGTCGAGGATGAGTTCGGGGAAGGTGATCATGACTTTCACCAGGGGATCATAACAATCGGTCTTCAGGAATCGGAGCGGTTGCGCCAGGAGCGCACGCCGAGGCGTCCCTCGGCGGCCGGGCGTGGCTTGCGGCTCGACCGCCGCAAGCTCGGACGAGAGTGCGAGCGCCCGTCCGACCGTCAGTACCGATCCTCAAACTGCGCGAACGAACGCCGAGCCGGGGAAGTCGGGCTCGGAATCGTGGGGGCCCATCGGTCCGCCCTCGCGCATCTTGGCCGACGCCTCGTCGATCTCGATGTCGATCAGCTCCATCTTCGCCAGGTCCTCGTCCGCCGCGGGCGCGTAGTCGGCCGGGGTCCGCCGGCCGGGGAAGTAGCGCTCCGTCATCGCATCGAGGATCCGGCGCTTCTTGGCTGTGTCGCCGATTTGCCGGCCACGTCCGTAGATCACGACACTGCGGTAGTTGGCCGAGTGGTCGGGCGCTGTCTTCGACGCGATCAGATCCACGATCTGGGTAACCGCGATGGCAACCGACCGACCGTCCCTCAGCAGGCGAAGGGTGGAGCTGCCGGGCGAACCATGGATGTAGACATGGCCGCCCTCGTAGTGATACAGGAACGGAATCACGCGCGGCTCGCCGTCCTCGATACAGGACACGTGGGCGATCAACCCGGCCCGCAGGAACTCTTCGATCCGATCCGGCACGCCTCGGTCGGCGTGGCGTCGGATCCGCGTCCGGTCCGTCCGAGGGCCTGGAGCGGCGGTAGGAGGGGCAGCCGCGCCGGGCGCAACCTTGTCGAGCGCGTCTGAGCCTGAGGCGACGTTGCGGGTTGTCCTGTCATCCATGACGGGAGCATACCGGACCGGCCACGACAGGCGTGATAGCGTGGTCTCCGTGCCGAATCCGCGCCTGTACGTGACCGACGCCATCGTTCTGTCCCGCTTCGACTACGGCGAGGCGGACAGAATAATGACCCTGTTCACGCCGGCCCTCGGCAAGTTCAAAGCGATCGCCAGGGGCGTGCGCCGGCCCACCAGCCGTCTCGGCGGGGCGCTCGAGCCGCTCGCGGAACTGAGGGTGGCTCTGGCCCGCGGACGAACCTTCGATGTCGTGACGCAGGTCGAGGTCTCACACGCCTGGCTGCGCCTGCGCGACACCCTTGAGTCTGCAGCAACGGCCTGGTATCTTGCCGAGCTCGCCGACCGATCGATCGAGGAGCGCCACGAGGCCGAGGGGTTGTACGCGCTCCTGCGCCGAGCCTATGAGCTGCTGGACGCCAGCATGGAGTCCGGTCGCGTCGCCCGGTGGTACGAGATGCACCTGGCCGACGAGCTTGGCGTGCGGCCTGAGGTGGACCGCTGCGTCGAATGCGACCGCATGCTTGAGCCCGGTGAGCAGTTCCGGTGGGTCCCGCCGTTGGGCGGCCTGCTCTGCTCGCGCTGCCCGGGCCCGCCGATGGAGAGGGCGAACATCTCGGTGGACGCGGTAAAGCTGCTCAAGGCATACCAACGAATGGATGTCGAAGCGATCGCGGCGCTGCGGCTCCCGCCTGCCGTCGAGCGCGAGGTCGAGGGCGCAATGCGCGACTTTCTGCACGTTTCGCTCGAACGAGACGCCCGGTCCCTCGATTTCCTCGACGAGGTCAGGCGGGGCTGAGCGTCGCGACCGTAAGGCGTTTGTTGAGGTCGACCGAATCGGGCCGCAGCCGTTGTGTCTGCGACGCTCAGTATCCGGGCGCCGGCGATATGCCGACTACGAAGGCGCCGGTGAAGTAGTCCAGGACGATCGTCTCGGTCGTGGCAGCCGGCACCGTCACGTCCGCCGGCGGGCAGAGCTCCGGCGACATCGCGGGGACGTACCTTGGGATTGGGCTCGCGTCGCAGAACCGGATGCCGTCGCCGAGCGAGGGGAAGTAACCCTGTACGACGAACACCCACACCCACTCCACAGGGACCGATGCGTAGGCCTCAACCTGACCGAGCCGCGTGACGCGAGCTGAGATGATCGCCGACGGAGACACCGTCATCCCCGAGTTCTGCAGCGCCACGAGTGCCTGGGCCAGGGAGAGCCCGCCCGCCGGCGGGACCTCTGCGGGACTGGCCGTGGGGCTGGTCAAAGTTGGGAAGGAGGATGCGTCGGGCTCGATCGGCGGCGGCGAGGATGTGAGCCGAGACGAGGCGAGAGCTGGCGAGTAGGCCGCCGATGGGCCCGGCTTCTGGGCAGAGCCATATCCGAGCGCCAGTCCGAAGAGAATGCCCGCCACGGCGACGAGAGGCAGCAGCGGAGGCAGGGGCAGCCCGCGACCCGCGGCCTGCGGCTCCAGCGCAGTTCTCTGTGGAAGTTCCCAGTCTGCCGGGCGGTCATTCACGTTACCGACTCCACCTCGATTGCAGCTGACCAGGGCCGCACTCAAAGAGCCTACGCCTCCTCGACGTCCGATTGCCACTCGACATGAGGGCGCGTAGCGGCAGTGATGAACGGGCGCCGGAAGCCGCCCGGCGCCCCAGCTCAGCTCGGTCGTGCGAGAATGGCGACCCGAGCGTTCCAGCATTCGATCGTTCGGGCTTTCGATCGTCTATCCGAGTTCGCAGCTCATCGCCGCCAGACCGCAAGTTTCTCGAGGAGACCGAAGTGACCGCCGCCAAGCCGACAACGCCGGCCGACGACCCGGGGCCGTCCGTCGCCAATCTCGAAACGATCGTCTCGCTTTCGAAGCGGCGCGGCTTCATCTTCCCGAGCTCGGAGATCTACGGCGGTATCAATGCCGTGTGGGACTACGGGCCATTGGGCGTCGAGCTCAAGAACAACGTCAAACGGGCATGGTGGCGGGCGATGGTCCAGGAGCGCGACGACATCGTCGGCCTGGACGCCGGCATCATCATGGCCCCCCAGGTCTGGGTCACCTCCGGCCACGTCGCCAGCTTCAGCGACCCGCTGGTCGAGTGCACGACGTGCCGGCGGCGCTTCCGTCTGGACGAGCTGCCCGGCGCCGAGGACCTGACTAACACCGAGCTGGCCGACCCGACCGTGGTCGACCGCCTGGGCCTCAAGTGCCCGGTCGACGCCGGCCCGCTCTCGGCTCCGCGTCGCTTCAACCTGATGTTCAAGACCCACATGGGCCCGGTCGAGGAGGATGGCAACGAGGTCTACCTGCGCCCGGAGACCGCCCAGGGCATCTACGTGAACTTCCGCAACGTCCGGGAGACGAGCCGCAAGAAGCTGCCGTTCGGCATCGCCCAGATCGGCAAGGCCTTCCGCAACGAGATCAGCCCCGGCAACTTCGTCTTCCGGATGCGCGAGTTCGAGCAGATGGAGATGCAGTACTTCGTAAAGCCGGAGACGGCTGCGGCCACGTTCGAATACTGGATGCCCCGCCGGCGGGCCTGGTACGAGCGCTACGGCGTGGCGCCCGAGCGGCTCCGCTTCCGGGAGCATCGTCCCGACGAGCTGGCTCACTACGCCAAGAAGGCCGTCGACGTCGAGTACCGCTTCCCATTCGGCTGGAAGGAGCTCGAGGGCATCCACAACCGGGGCGACTGGGACCTGGGTCGTCACCAGGAGGCGACCGGCGAGAACCTGGAGTACTTCGACCCGGCGACCGAGGAGCATTACGTGCCCTGGATCGTGGAAACGTCGGCGGGTGGCGACCGCGCGGCGTTCACCTTCCTGATCGACGCCTATCGCGAGGAAGAGGTCCGCGGCGAGAAGCGCGTGGTGCTGGGGTTCAACCCGGACCTGGCCCCTTACAAGGTCGCCGTTCTGCCGCTGCTCAAGAAGCGTGACGAGATCGTGGAACTGTGCCACAAGCTGCGCAATGACCTCGCCAGGGACATTCTGGCGGTCTACGACGACACGGCCGCGATCGGCAAGCTGTACCGGCGCCAGGATGAGATCGGGACGCCCTGGTGCGTCACGATCGACGTGGACTCTCTGGAGGACGGCAAGGCCACTATCCGCGACCGCGACTCGATGGAGCAGATCCGGGTCGACATCTCGCAGGTGAAGCCGCTCATCCTCGAACGGTTGGCGAAGGCGCGAGCCTAGGGCGCAGGCGCGGAGCCCAGGGCGAAGGCGCGAAGACGCTGTCCAGCTGGCTGGCGCGATGGCCGCGGCCGCCTGGTGGGTGGCGGCCATGGCTGTTAGATGCCGGGTCAGACAGGCTGGCGTCGCCCGGCCTGACTCTTGAGGTCGCCTGAGTCAGCACTCCCGGCGGCTGTCTAGTGCGCGGCCGCCGTGGCCTCCGTTTCCGCCGCCTCCGGTGCCTTCAGCTCGCCGCGCAGGTACGCGTCGATGTTGCCGGCGGCCTTCTTGCCGTCGCCCATGGCAAGGATGACCGTGGCCGCGCCGCGGACGATGTCGCCTCCGGCGAAGACACCGTCCATCGAGGTCTGGAGGTTGTCGTCGATCTCGATGTAGCCCCACTTGTTGACGCGCAGGTCGGGCGACGTGGCGGTGAGGAGCGGGTTGGACCTGGTGCCGATCGCGACCACGACCATGTCGCACGGGAACACGAACTCGGAGCCGGGGATCTCGACTGGGCGGCGGCGGCCGGATGCATCGGGCTCGCCGAGTTCCATTCGGACGCACTTCAGGCCCGAAACCCAGCCCTTCTCATCGCCCAGGACCTCGACAGGGGCGGTCAGGAACTCGAACCGAATCCCTTCCTGCTCGGCGTGGTGAACTTCCTCGGCGCGTGCCGGCAGCTCCGTTCGCGAGCGGCGATAGACGCAGACCGACTCGTCCGCGCCCAAGCGGCGAGCGGTCCGAACGGAGTCCATGGCCACGTTGCCGCCGCCCACGACCGCGACGCGCTGGCCACGCAGGACCGGCGTGTCGGAGTCGGGGTTGTAGGCGCCCATCAGGTTTACGCGGGTCAGGTACTCGTTGGCCGAGTAGACGCCCTTGAGGTTCTCGCCCGGAACGTTCATGAAAACCGGCAGCCCGGCGCCGACTGCGATGAAGACCGCGTCGTACTTCTCGCGAAGCTCGGGCAGGGTGTAGGTCTTGCCGATGATGGAGTTCGGCTGGATCTCGACGCCGTCTGCGACGAGCCGGTCCACCTCCTTCTGGACGATGTCCTTGGGCAGTCGGAACTCCGGGATGCCGTAGATCAGGACGCCGCCGGCGGCGTGGAAGGCCTCGAAGATCGTGACCGCATGGCCGCGCTTGACCAGCTCGCCGGCGGCGGTCAGCCCGGCCGGGCCGGAGCCGATGATCGCGACCTTCTTGCCGGTCTGGGCCGGCCTGGCTGCGGCAAAAGCGTCTCGATTGTTGATAGCCCAGTCGGCGACGAAGCGCTCGAGATAACCGATCGCGACAGGCCTGCCCGTCTTGGCGCGCAGGCAGACCTGCTCGCACTGCGTCTCCTGCGGGCAGACGCGTCCGGTTACGCATGGCAGAGCGTTGTCGCCCAGCAGCGAATCGGCCGCGGCCTTGACGTTGCCTTCACTGAGGAGGCGGATGAAGTTCGGAATGTTGACCGCGACCGGGCAGCCGTCGATGCAGTATGGCTTCGGGCACAGCAGGCAGCGATCGGCCTCGAGAATGGCCAGCTGCTCGGTGTAGCCGAGGTTCACCTCGGCGAAATTGCGTGCCCGGGTCATGGCGTCCTGTTCGGGCATCTCGCCGCGCCCGATCTTCATCCGCTCCTTCTTGGGAAGCGGCTCGCCATGCTCCGCTGTGCGGCCGGCAAGCGTCAGATCGCTCATCGGCTGGCCTCGGCGTGCGAGGCCTGCCAGCGCTCGAGGGCAGCCTGTTCGAACTCTCGGTACGTGTTCAGCCGATCGGCCAGCTGGCGGAAGTCGACCTTGTGGCCATCGAACTCGGGCCCGTCGCAGCAGGCATATTGGCTCTTCCCGTCGATGGCGACGCGACAGCCGCCGCACATGCCCGTCCCGTCGATCATGATCGAGTTGAGCGAGACGGTGGTCTTGATGCCGTAGGGGCGGGTCAGCTCGGAGCAGGCCCGCATCATCGGTACCGGACCTACCGCATATACCTCGTCGACTCCGCCGGCCTCGCACAGGTCTTTGAGAGCCTCGGTCACGAAGCCGTGGCGACCATAACTGCCGTCATCCGTGCAGACGACTACCTCGCCGGCGGCCCGAAGCTCCTCCTCGCAGATAACCCACTCCTTGGATCGCCCGCCGATGACACTCGTCACCCGTATCCCGTGCGCGGCGAGGGCCTGGGCGATGGGGTAGACGACGGCCGTGCCTACGCCGCCGCCCACGCACACGGCGTGGCCGCTCTCCAGCAGCTCGGTGGGTCTCCCGAGTGGCCCGGCGATGTCCGTGATGGCGTCGCCAACCGCGAGCGAGGTCAGCTCGCTGGTGCTCTTGCCGATCGCCTGGATGACCAGCGTGATCGTGCCGGCGGCTCGATCGACGTCGGCGATGGTCAGGGGAATCCGCTCGGCGCCGGGACCGCGCCGCACGATGACGAACTGCCCGGGCTGGCGGATCTCTGCTATTCGCGGAGCCACCACGACGAGGCGGGTGACGTTCGGCGACAGCTGCGCCTTGCTGACGATGGGGTGCATCTTGCTCCGGTACGGTGGGTCGGCAGAATAGTGTGTTAGGTAAGTATAGATTCTCAAGTAATGGTGTTCGCTGAAAGCGCCCGCCTGCACGCCTGGTCCGTACCCTCGGTTGAGGCCGAAGGTCACATCGCGAGCCGCCGGAGGGGTGGCTTGCCGATCGAGCCACGGATACCAGCCTACCAGCGAAGCCGACATCTGCCACGCGGTCGAGCAACGTGCGGCCGTCCCCCGCAACACGCGGCCGTCCCCTGTTGGCCCCCGCGAGGCCGACGGTCCCGAGCAGCGGGGCCGAATGGCCGGCCTCCGGAGGAGCCATATCCCGGGTCGCGATGCCGGTCGGCAGCGAGGCGGGCTGGCCCGCGCCTGTACAATCGCCTATATATCGTGCGATTCCGTCGCCCGGGCGCTTCCCCGCCGTCCGCGGCGCAACAGTTCCCCGAATCCAAGGAGATAAACCCATCATGGCCGACTCTGGCACCAAGACCCACAAGGCCGCCAAGCGCTACATCTACGCCTGGGGCGGCGGCAAGGCCGAGGGCAACGGCGGGATGAAGGACCTGCTGGGCGGCAAAGGTGCCGGCCTGGCCGAGATGACCAACGCGGGTCTGCCGACTCCCCCCGGCTTCACCATCACCACCGAAGCCTGCAACGACTACTTCGGTTCCGGCAAGCAGCTCCCCGTTGGTCTCTGGGATGACGTGCTCGCTGCCGTGAAGGTCGTTGAACGGCAGACGGGCAAGGGCTTCGGCGACCCGAAGACCCCGCTCCTCGTGTCGGTTCGCTCCGGTGCCAAGTTCTCGATGCCGGGCATGATGGATACGGTCCTCAACCTCGGCCTGAACGAGACGACACTCCAGGGTCTGATCGCCTTCACCGGCAACGAGCGCTTCGGCTGGGATGCCTACCGACGCTTCATCTCGATGTTCGGCCGGATCGTGCTGAACGTTCCCTCGCGCGTGGTCAAGGGCAGGGACGGATCCACCGTCGAATACAACCGCTTCGACGAGGCGCTCGATGTCGCCAAGGAAAAGCACGGCAAGGAAGCCAAGGACACAGACCTCGACGTCGACGACCTCAAGAAGCTCGTGGCTGCCTACAAGAAGATCGTCAAGGACGCGATCGGCCGTGACTTCCCCGATGATCCGACCGAGCAGCTCGATCTGGCCATCAAGGCCGTCTTCGCCTCCTGGTTCGGCAAGCGCGCCAACGACTACCGCAACAGCCAGAAGATCCCGCACGACCTCGGCACGGCCGTCAACGTCGTGACGATGGTCTTCGGCAACATGGGCAACGACTCCGGCACAGGCGTGGCCTTCACACGCAACCCGAACACGGGCGAGAACGTCCTCTTCGGCGAATACCTGGTCAATGCCCAGGGCGAGGACGTGGTGGCGGGCATCCGCACGCCGTCTCCGATCGCGAGCCTGGCCAAGGACATGCCGAAGGCCTACGCCGAGTTCAAGGAGATCGCCGAGCAGCTCGAGAGGCATTACAAGGACGTCCAGGACCTCGAGTTCACGATCGAGCGCGGTCGCCTGTACATGCTCCAGACGCGCAGCGCCAAGCGGACCGCCGCCGCCGCCGTGCGGATCGCGATCGACATGGTCACGGAGAAGCTGATTACGGAGGAGGACGCCCTGGCTCGGATCGAGCCGGCCCAGGTCGACCAACTCATGCGCGATCA
>DASWZK010000054.1:0-17097 GCA_036404515.1 Candidatus Limnocylindrales bacterium | reverse complement strand
AATACGTAAGCGAGAGACCACACTGAGTGGAACAATAGAGCCATGACCGACAAGCAGCGCACGCCTGTAGCACGAAGCCCTCGCCGGGTCGGCCCGCTCCTCGTGGCCGGCCTGGTGGTCACGCTCGGGTTACTCGTCCTCGGCGGGTGCGTGAGTGCCGGGTCCTCGAGCGGGACAGGGGCACCGACGAGCACTCCAAGCCCGCCAGCCGTGGTCGCTCCGATCCCGCCATCTGCCGTGCCCGCGCCGACCGGGCCGGGTAGCGTGGGCGGGGGGACGGGGCCATGTCTATCGGCGACCAACCCGGGGCAATTGTGCGGTGGCGGGCCGGTGGTCTCGCCGCCACCTGGTGCAGGGAACCTTCCATCAGCACCGGCGGGGCTCCCCACGCCGACTTCGGTTCTGGTCGCCCCGGCCGCAGCGCCCCTCGTCGTGACCATCGCTGACGACGGCACGACCTTGCACCTCGCGGTCGGGCAGCAGTTCCTCCTCGATCTCGGCTCCAGCGTGGACTGGACCGTGAAGGTGGCCGACGAACAGGTCGTGGGGCGCGTGACGGGCGTGCCCGTGCCAGTGGGCGATCAGGGGATCTACGAGGCGAGTAAGCCAGGCACCACCGTCCTAAGTGCAGTCGGGAGCCCGCACTGCACCTCTGGCATCTGCCCCTTCTTCCGGCTCGGGTTCAGCGTCACGATCACGGTCAGCTGAGCGACGCTCAACGGCGGTGGCACCAACGAGCCGCGATAGAACGGAGCAGCGCCGTCGAGGACGGAGCGTTCGCTGCTGATGATCGAGCCGGGGCTGGCTTCACGGACCTTAAGGCTGCGGACGCTCAGCGTTGTGGCAGGCTCGCCACGGCCTGAAAGCCCGTCGCACAGAACGGGCTGAGTGTCGTCCTGAGCGTGGATCGAGGAATTGGAGCGGGAGACGGGTCTCGAACCCGCGACATTCAGCTTGGAAGGCTGACGCTCTACCGACTGAGCTACTCCCGCTCGGAACCTGGTCGGCGGCCCCGAGGTTATCACGTGGCGGAGGACCCGCCAACGCAGCCGCTTGCTGCTCGCGACCTGCGGCTCCGCGGCACGCGAGGTCGCCCGAGATTCTGCGTACTGCTCGGATTGCTCCCCAGGCCGCGCAGGTCGGTCGCGGCTCGTGTACCGTCAGGAAGTTCCGGCCGACCGATCGCGGCCGCCCGGACAGGTACACGAGCGAGGAATGCGATGGCCACAGATGTCATCGAACTTGCCGATCCGAGCTGGCAACGCCACGACTTCTACATGCGCCTGGCGCTGGTCGTCGAATCGGGTGCGAAGTGCCTCGGCTCGCATGTCGGGGCGATCATCGTCCGCGACGACCGGGTCCTCGGCAGCGGCTACAACGGCACGCCGGCCGGCTACCCCAACTGCACCGAGGCCGAGCGCGGTTGCCGCCGGTGCTCGCTTCGGGCGGAACAGCCCGACGCGGGGCTCGCCGGCCGGCTCTACGACATCTGCGTGTGCGTCCACGCCGAGCAGAACGCAATGGCCACGGCGGCTCGCTTCGGGACCGCGATCGACGGCGCCATCCTCTACACGACGCTCCAGCCCTGCTTCAACTGTCTGAAGGAGTTAATGCAGGTCAGGCTTCGGGGCGTGGTCTTTCGCCGGGGATGGCAGGCCGGCCACCCCGACTACGCCTGGGTGGCCGCCGAATACGAGCGGCTGGTCGACCACTACCGATCGAAGGGCAACGTCTTTGCCCGGCTGGCCAGCATCGAGGAGCTGCCGGCCGCGCAGGTCGAGATCGGCCACCCGGCCTGAAGCCGGCTTGGGACGGCTGAAGGCGCCCGACCTCACGCCGAGCGGCGAGCGGGGCGGCCGCCTCCACGCCGGGGGAGCGGCGCGTCGGTGCCCGCCGGGCGGCGGCCCTGTCAGCGTTGTCGGCGCAACGAGATGGCGCGCCGGTAGGCCGCGGCGTACTGTCCCGCCGGGCCGGCTTCCCACGACCAGTCGATCGCCATTCCCCGATGCTGCAGCGCGGCCCATTCGCCACCGCCGCGGTCAAAGTGCTCGACCGCCCGGCGGCACGCTTCGACAAGTGATCTGGTTGTCGGCGCGTCGTGAACGAATCCGTTTCCGACGTCCGGATGCTCGTCGACATCCATGACCGTGTCCGCCAGCCCGCCAGTTCGATGCACGATGGGCGGGGTGCCGTACCGCAGGGCGATCATCTGGCCCTGCCCGCACGGCTCGAACCGCGACGGCATCAGGTACAGGTCTGCCCCGGCGTACATGCGTCGCGCGAGGTCCCGGTCGAAAGCCTCCACTACGGCAACTGACCCCGGGTGCGCAGCAGCCACCTTCCGGAGGTCGTGAACCAGCTTGGGATCGCCAGTGCCAAGTGTTACCAGCCGGACGCCTTCCGCGATCAGCTCCGGCGCGGCCCCGGCGAGAAGGTCGAAGCCCTTTTGCGGATCGAGCCGGCCGATCATCGCCATTACCGGGCCGGCGTCGTCGGGATCGAACCCCACTTCGGACAACAACTCCCGCCGGCAAACCGCCTTCCCGGCCAGGTCGGCGCGCGAGTACCGCTCGGGCAACGCCCGATCGGAGGCCGGGTCCCAGACGTCCGTGTCGAGCCCGTTCAGGATCCCGCCGAATCGGTCGCCGAGACTGGCGAGCACCCGATCGAGGCCCATGCCGAAAGCCGGACCGAGGATCTCCCGCGCGTAGCCGGGGCTGACAGTGTTGACCAGCTCGGCCCGGCGGATCCCCTCGCGAAGCAGAAGCATCCCGTCCGACGCAGGCGGGAGGGCGCGCGCCAGCTCGTCCGGGAAGAGCATCCCTGCGACCCCTTCGCGGCTGAGCCAGCCCTGGTAGGCGAGATTGTGGATCGTGACCATGACGGCCGCCCGCGAGACCAGCGGGTCGGTCCGGTATGCGCAGTCGCGCATGACAGCCGCCGGCATGGCCTGCCAGTCGTGGAGGTGGAGCACATCGACCGGGCGCCCGTCCGTCAGCAGCGCCTCCATCGCGGCGCGGCACAGGAGCCCGAAGCGCCAGCCGTTGTCCACGTAGTCGCCGGAAGTGTTGCTGTAGTACCCCTCCCGGTCGAAGGCGGGTGGGTGGTCGATCAGCCGGACCCGGTAGCCGCGATCCTCGAACTCGACCAGCGTCACTTCGCTCGTTCCACGCTCCGCGAGCGGGTCCGGGACCGCCAGCGACCTGGCGGTGGCCCGGTCCGGGACGGCCACGCCGCGGTAGCGCGGCAGGAAGACGTCCACGGGCGGCTCGACGTACCCGGATCTGTCGGGCTCGCCCCGGCTCACGACAGCGTCCGCGCCAGTCGTTGTGGCCGCGCCGGCCGCTTCGGCGGCCCGGCCCGTGGCGCCCACCGCCCGCGCCAGCGCGTCGACCACGTCGCCCAGGCCGCCGGTCTTGGCCCACGGCTCGCATTCGGCGGCGATGCAGACGACACGCATTGTTGGCTCCCGTGGGGTCCCGATAACACGTCGGACGTGCCGTCCATGGTAGTCAATGCGGCCGGACGCAGCACCCGCCGCGCCGCCCGAAGCGCCGCAACGGCAAGGAGGGAAACGGGCCTCGGAGCCCGCCCGCCCGAAGCCCAGCGAACCAGCCCCCGCCGTCGGATATGATGCGTGGCAGATGGAACATGCGGTCCAGGTACCCACTCTCCCTGGCGCGTCCTTCCGGCTGCCGCCGCAGCTCGAGGGTTTTCGCCGCCTCGCCTACAACATGTGGTGGAGCTGGAACCCGCGAGCCCGGGCTCTGTTCAGCCGTATCGACGGCCTGTCGTGGTCCCGGTATCGGAATCCGGTCGAGGTCCTGTCGCAGCCGATCGCATGGTCCGAGCTTCTCGACGACCCGACCTTCATCGCCGAGTACACGCAGGTGCTCGCCACGTTCGATCGCTACATGGCCGGCGGGCGCGAACACTGGTTCAACCGCGAGTACGGCTCCGCCGTCGACGGCCCGATCGGCTACTTCTGCGCCGAGTACGGCTTCCACGAGAGCCTGGGCATCTACTCCGGCGGCCTCGGGGTACTCGCCGGCGACCATATCAAGTCCGCCAGCGACATGGCCATGCCGTTCGTGGGCATAGGCCTGCTGTATAAGCACGGCTACTTTCGTCAGACGATCGACGCCGACGGGCATCAGGAGCATGCCTACCCCGACTACGACCTGGCCAAGCTGCCGATCCTGCGCGTGCTCGGCCAGGACGGCGAGCCGCTTACGGTCTCCGTCGAGCTGCCCGGGCGTGACCTGTACGCCGCTGCATGGCTGGTCCAGGCAGGGCGCGTTCCGGTCCTCTTGCTGGATACGGACATATCCGACAACGCCGAATCGGACCGGCCGATCACCCACATCCTCTATGTGCGAGGCCGCGAGATGCGCCTCCACCAGGAGCTGGTGCTCGGCACCGGCGGCGTTCGCGCGCTCAAGGCCCTCGGCATCACGCCCGCGGTCTGGCACCTGAACGAAGGCCACTCCGCCTTCCTGCTCGTGGAGCGCACTCGCGCGCTCGTGGCCCAGGGAGTGGCGCTGGACGACGCGTTCGAGCGGGTCCGCTCCAACAGCGTCTTCACGATCCACACGCCCGTCTCCGCCGGCAACGAGCGCTTCGACGCCGAACTCATCCGGCGAGTGGCCGGGCCGCTCTACGATGGCGACGGTCGCAAGGGCACCGGCGGCGTCCCGATGGATCGCGTCCTGGAGCTGGCCCGTGGCATCGACGGCGATGTTCGCCAGTTCGACATGACGGCCCTCTCGCTGCGACTCTCCAACGGCGCCAACGCCGTCAGCAAGCTGCACTGCGTCACCGCCAACAACACCTGGCAGGGCCTGGGCGACAAGCAGATCCTGGCCGTGACCAACGGCGTCCACATGCCGACATGGGTCGGGCAGCCGATGCGCGAGCTCTTCGAGCGCTACCTCGGGACCGAGCTCGACAACATCGACTCCCGAAACGGCACACATCGCTTCTGGGAGCGAGCGGAGCACATCCCCGAGGTGGACTTGTGGGAGGCGCATCAGCGCCAGAAGCTCGAACTTATGATCTTCGCGCGCAATCGGCTGCGTCACCAGTTCGCCCGTCACGGCGAGGCGCCGAGCACCCTCGAGGAGCTCGAAGACGTCCTCGACGTCGGCGCCCTGACGATTGGCTTCGCCCGCCGTTTCGCGACCTACAAGCGGGCCGCCCTGCTCTTCACCGACATGGACCGGATCGCGAGGCTGCTCCGGAACAAGGACCGGCCGGTCCAGATCATCTTCGCGGGCAAGGCCCACCCGGCCGACCGCCCCGGTCAGGGCGTCATCCAGGACATATTTGCCCGGTCGCGCTCCCCGCAGCTGCGGGGTCGGGTCTTCATGCTCGAGGACTACGACATGCGTGTGGCCCGGTTCATGGTCCAGGGCGTGGACGTGTGGCTGAACAATCCGCGCCGCCCGCTCGAAGCTTCGGGCACGAGCGGCATGAAGGCCTCGGCTAACGGCGTCGTGAACCTCTCCGTTCTCGACGGCTGGTGGGACGAGGGCTGGGTGGGCGACAACGGCTGGGCCATCGGCGGCCGCGAAACAAACCCGGATGAGGGCGCGCAAGACTACGCCGACTCGCAGGACCTGTACCGCCTGCTCGAGCAGGAAGTCGTGCCTCTCTACTACGGCCGCCGCGACGACGACATTCCGGAGGGCTGGACGGCGGAGATGCGGCGTTCCATCGGCAGCACGATCTGGCGGTTCTCCACGATCCGGATGCTTCACGAGTACGTCGAGCAGTTGTACATGCCTGCCGCCGGTGTGGAAGTCAAGAAGCCGGCGGCCCGCCGACCGACCACCGAAGCAGGCTGACGCCGGATTGAGCGGTCGCGTTTCGCTAGCTCTGGTCATTCACAACCATCAGCCGGTCGGCAACTTCGGCTGGGTGATAGAAGACGTCTACGAGCACGCCTACTCCCCGATGCTTCATGCCCTCGAGCGACATCCGGGGATCCGACTGGGCCTGCACTACACCGGGCCATTACTGCAGTGGATGGCCGCCAACCGGCCCGAGTCGCTGGACCAGATCCGCCGGCTGGTGGACCGCGGCCAGGTCGAGATCGTCGGGGGCGGGTACTACGAGCCGATCCTGGTCACGCTCCCCGACCGCGACCGGTACGGCCAGATGGTCCGGATGCGCGACGAGCTGGAAGGGCTGTTCGGGCGGAGGCCGAGCGGGGCGTGGCTGGCCGAGCGCGTCTGGGAGCCGTCGCTCGTCTATGACCTGGCCACCGCAGGCTACGACTGGACCATCCTGGACGACAACCACCTCCGCGCCGCGTCGATCCCCGAAGACGCGATGTGGACCGCCTTCACGACCGACGATCGAGGCAGGCGGCTCACCGTTTTCGGCACCGAGCAGGGCCTGCGGTATCGCATCCCGTTCAAGCCGGTAGACGACCTGATCTCGTATCTGCGCGCCCGGGTAACGCCGGAAGGCCAATTTGTAGGGATGATGGGCGACGACGGCGAGAAGTTCGGGGCGTGGCCGGGCACGTTCGAGTACTGCTGGAGCAAGGAGCACTGGGTCGACCGCTGCTTCGAGGCGATCGAGGCGGGCAGCGCCTGGCTGGCGACGGTCACGCCGTCGGAGTGGCTTGCGACTCAGCCGCCCACGCAACGAGCCTACTTCCCCACCGCCTCTTACGTTGAGATGACCGAGTGGGTGCTGCCGCCCGACGAGTCGCCCGTCTTCGCGCGGCTGCTCGACGAGGCGCGCGCTCGCGACCTGCCGGCGGCACGGTTCCTGCGCGGCGGCTTCTGGCGCAACTACCTGGCCCGCTATCGCGAGATCAACGAGTTGCACAAGCAGATGCTGCGCGTCTCCGACAAGGTCGAGGGGATGCCGGTGGCGGCAATGGAGCCGGGGGCAGTCAGGGGGGCACCGGCGGCCGGCTTCGCCGCGGCGGCTCGCAAGGCGCTCGCAGTCGACCACCTGTACCAGGGCCAGTCGAACGACTGCTACTGGCACGGGCTCTTCGGCGGCATCTACATAGTCCACATGCGAATGGCCACGCTCGCCCAGCTGATCGCGGCCGAGGACCTGGCCGACGCCGCGGCAGAGGAAGCGGGCGGCCGGCCATTCGGCACGCGCCTGGCCGACACGGACCTGGACGCGATCGACGAGGTGCTCGTCACAACTCCCGGTCAGACGCTGATCGTGGATCCCGCCGAGGGCGCCGGCATCTCGTCGTGGGATCTTCGAGCCAGCCGCGTCGCCCTGGCGTCGGTGCTGCGCCGGCGGCCGGAGGCATACCACGAGCGCCTGGCGGCCCACGACCGGGCCGCCGCAGACGAGGCCCTCGGCGGCGGCGGTGACGCGGTCGGAAGCGAGGAAGCGGCCGAGAGCTCGGGCGGCGGCCGGACCGCGGCCGGAGATCACGCGGCGATGGCCGCGGCCGATGCCCCAAAGACGATCCACGACATGGTCACGACCAAGGAGCCCGGCCTGGCCGCGTACCTCCACTACGACCGCCACGAGCGCCGGAGTGGTCTCGTGCATCTGCTCTCCGCCGACGGCTCCACGGACGCGGCGGCGTTCGTCAAGTCGAGCTACGAGGAACTCGGCGACTTCACCGAAGGCGCCTACGAACCGGTCGTCGTGGCGCCTGATCGACTCGTCGCGCGCAGGCTGGGCGCGGTAAGTTCGGACGGAGTCGATCGACCACTCCTCGTCGAGAAGACGTACCGGTTCGGCGGCGACCGATCTAGCCCGACACTCCAGCTCGAGACGGCCGTCGAGAACCCCGGCGACGAACCGCTGGCCTTTGAGCTCGCGGTTGAGTGGAACCTCAACCTGATGGGCGGCGGCCACAACCCGGCGGCATACTACGAGACCGAAGCCGGCGAACGAAGGCCCCACGACGCCGGCGGCGCGGTCGAATCGGCATCGTCGATCGCCTTCGGCAACGACTTCGAGGGCGTCCGCATCGTCGCCAACCCGGAGCCCGCCGCCCGGCTTACGTGGTACCCGGTCGAGACCGTCTCCAACTCCGAGGCCGGCTTCGAGCGCGTCTACCAGGGCAGCTCGCTGCTCTTCCGCTGGCCGGTTTCGCTGGCGCCGGGCCGGCGACGCTCCTTCAGCGTCCGGTTCGAGGTGGCCCAAACGATCGATCACACGGCGGCCGAGCTCGCGTGACCCTCGGGACTCGCGACGGGCGGGCTTCGCGCCCACGACGAACCAGGGCCCCGTGAGAGTCCGTGCCCGGGGCCTTCCCCGCCCCGGCGACTCCGCTACCATCCGCCGAGTGAGTCGCCCGAAGCTCGCCGTCCATGGCCATTTCTACCAACCGGAGCGCCGCGACCCGTTCACCGGCGAGATCGCCGCTCAACCGGCCGCAGCCCCGTATCGTGACTGGAACGCTCGGATCGATGCCGAGTGCTACAAGCCCAACGCCGAGCGGGGCAACCTCCGCCACATCTCGTACGACCTGGGGCCCACGCTGGCGAGCTGGCTGGCGGCCGAGGACGCCTCGACCCACAAAGGCTTCGTCGACTCGGACCTGTCGGGCGGTTTCGACGAGCCCGAATGCGGCAACGCCATGGCACAGGCCTACCACCACGCCATCCTCCCGCTCGCTTCGCTTGCGGACCGGCGGACCGAGATCCGCTGGGGCCTGCGCGACTTCGAGCTGCGCTTCGGCCGAAGGGCCAGCGGCTTCTGGCTGCCCGAGACCGCAGTGGACCTGCCAACGCTGCGCATCCTGGCCGAAGAGGGCGTCCGCTACACGATCCTGGCACCGTGGCAGGCCACAGGCCCACGCCTGGACACGCGCCGTCCGTACCGCGTGGAGCTCGGATACCGAAAGTCGATTGTCGTCGTCTTCTACGACGCCGCGCTTTCGGCGTCGGCCTCGTTCGAACCGGACGCGACGATAAACGCGGACGCCTTCGCCCGGGAGCGGGTCTTGCCCCGCCTGGCCGGCCCGAGCTTCGCCGACGGAACGCCGCGCATGGCCCTGATCGCCACGGACGGGGAGCTCTACGGCCATCACCAGAAGTTCCGCGACCTCTTCCTCGCCCGGCTGGTTCAACCCGGCTCGGACTTGCCCGACCGAGGCTTCGACGTCACCACCGTCGGGCAGGTCGTGGGCGGGACGCCGGCCGGCGCATTCCCAGCCACGCAGATCCTCGAGCGAACCTCGTGGAGCTGTCACCACGGCGTGCTGCGCTGGGCTGCCGAGTGCCCGGACGCGATCGACGGTCGCTGGAAGGGGCCCCTTCGCGCCGCCCTCGAGCGGCTCGCATCCGCCATCGACATCATCGCCGGTCGGCTGGCCGCCGACTTCATGGATCAGGTTTCGCTGCGGGGGGCACGCGACGAGTACGTCGACGTGGTCTTCGGCGCGGAGACGGCCGAGAGCTTCTCCAGGCGCTGGCTGCCCCTGGCCGACGACCAGCATCGGAATGGCTTCCTCTCCGTAATGGAGGCCGAACGCTGGCGCCTGGCCATGTTCGCCAGCGACGGCTGGTTCTGGGGCGACCCGGTTCGTCTCGAGACCAAACATGTTCTGCTCTGCGCGGCCAAAGCCGTTCGGCTGATCGACGACTTGGCCGGGACCGACCTCGAAAGCCGGCTTCTCGACGACCTTTCTCTCTTCGTATCCCCCTCCCGCCGCATCGACGGGGCGGCTATCTACGCGGAGGCGCTTTCGGAGGCCAACCAGCCGGTCCATCGGCCCCGCCGGAGAGTCGCCTCCGCCCGCTGATATGGGGGCACCGGCTCGGGATCACAGTCCGCGCCCCGGCGCAGCCCTGATAGACTCGCGACGACCGGCCAGCGGCCAGGGTCCTGAGCCGCCGGCGCCGGTGAGAGGTCGGAGCGCATCTCGTGGCATTCGAGTTCCACATCTCGAAGGCGGCCCGTGTCCGCTACGAGTTTGAATCGGCGCTCTTCCAGACCACCGGCAACGTCATCATCCCGGACTTCCCGGCAGCGCGCGTCTTCGCCAAGCGAATGAACGATCGCGCCGATCCGGTGCGCTACCCCGACCGCGTCGTGCACGCCGCCGAACTGAACGCCATGGGGTTGATCGACGAGATCCTCCACCATGCCGTCGAGATCTACCGCCGCACCGTCAACCCAAAGGTCATGGCCGATGCGGTGGCAGCGCTCGAAGCCCAGCTCCGGCCGGAGGTCCTGGACCAGGCGCTGACCCAGTTCGTCGAGCAGTTCCCGCCGCTGGCGGTCGTCCGCGCCGGCCAGGATCCCATCGCTTACCTGGCCGGCGAGACCGAGGGCCACGCCAACCGGGCGATCGCCCTCGAAGAGCTGCTCATGCTGTGGCTGGCCAACGTCAACCCGGCCTTCGCCACTTTCGACGAGCTCTTCGACGACGCCGAACTGGCCGAGAAGACGGCCTACGGCGAGATGATCGTCGGGTTGCGAGAGTTCTTCGACAACCAGCCCGGCTTCGGCCCAGAGGGGATGTCGCTGATCGCCTTCCTCAGGGCTCCGGCGATCGCAGCGCCGGACTCGCTGGCGGCCCAGCTCCGGTACATTCGAACCCGGTGGGGCCTGGTCCTGACCCCGTTCCTGGATCGACTGGTAGTCAGCCTCGACGTCCTCCACGAGGAGGAGGTCGCGCTGTGGATGCGGACGCATCCGAGTCCCGGGCCCGCCGCTGCAACCGCGGGCCCCGGCCTGGGCGGCCTCGAGAACGAGTACGAGAGGTTCAGCCAGGACCGAGAGTGGATGCCGCGGGTAGTGCTGCTGGCCAAGACCACATTCGTGTGGCTCGACCAGCTGTCGAAGCGCTACGGCCGCCGGATCGGGCGCCTCGACGCGATCCCCGACGAGGAGCTGGAAGCCCTGTCGCGCCGGGGCTTCACCGGGTTGTGGCTGATCGGCCTGTGGGAGCGCAGCCGGGCCAGCCAGCGCATCAAACAGTGGCGCGGAAACCCGGAGGCGGCCGCGTCGGCCTACTCGCTCATGGACTACCGCATCGCCGACGAGCTCGGCGGAGAGGAGGCATTCCAGCAGCTTCGCGCTCGATGCTCGGCGCGCGGCATTCGCCTGAGCTCGGACATGGTGCCCAACCACATGGGCATCGACTCGCGCTGGGTCATTGAGCATCCCGATTGGTTCCTCAACCTCCCAGATTGCCCTTACCCCTCCTACTCGTTCACGGGCGGCAACCTTTCCGATGATGAGCGGGTCACGATCCAGATCGAGGACCACTACTGGAACTCGACCGATGCCGCGGTCGTCTTCAAGCGCACCGACAACTGGACCGGCGACATCAGGTACATCTACCACGGCAACGACGGCACGAGCATGCCGTGGAACGACACGGCCCAGCTGGACTACCTGAAGCCGGAGGTTCGCGAGGCCATCATCCAGACGATCCTCCAGGTCGCCCGCCAGTTCCCGATCATCCGCTTCGACGCGGCCATGACGCTGGCTCGCCGCCACATCCAGCGGCTGTGGTTCCCGGAGCCCGGACAGAGCGGAGCGATCCCATCCCGGGCAGAGCATGCCACGACGCGGGCCGTCTTCGACGAGCAGATGCCCAACGAGTTCTGGCGCGAAGTGGTCGATCGCGTTGCAGCGGAAGTGCCGGACACTCTGCTCCTCGCCGAAGCGTTCTGGCTCCTCGAGGGCTACTTCGTCCGAACCCTCGGCATGCACCGCGTCTACAACAGCGCCTTCATGAACATGCTCCGTGACGAGGAGAACGCCAGCTACCGGCAGGTAATCAAGGACACCATCGAGTTCGATCCCGAGGTGCTCAAGCGTTTCGTCAACTTCATGAGCAACCCCGACGAGCGCACCGCGGTCGACCAGTTCGGCAAGGGGGACAAGTACTTCGGCGTGGCCACGCTGATGGCGACGATGCCCGGTCTGCCGATGATCGGGCACGGGCAGATCGAGGGCTTCGCCGAGAAGTACGGCATGGAATACCGGCGGGCTTACCGCGACGAGCAGCCGGACGGCTGGCTGGTGGAACGTCACGAACGTGAGATCTTCCCGCTCTTCCACCGCCGCTACCTCTTTGCCGAGGTGGCCGACTTCCTGCTGTACGACGTCTACGATCCGGGCGGCTGGGTCAACGAGGACATCTTTGCGTATTCGAACCGCCACGGCGACGAGCGCGCCCTGGTCGTCTATCACAACCGCTACGCCGAAGCCAAGGGTTGGATCAAGACGTCCGCGGGGTTCTCGGTGGCGGATGGGAGCGGCGGACGGCGCCTGATCCAGAAGTCGCTCGGCGAAGCGCTCGGTCTTCACCCGGACGGCGACTGGTACACGCTTCTCCGAGAGCAGCGTTCCGGCCTGGAATTCCTGCGGCGCTCGGCCGACCTCTGCCGCGACGGGTTGTTCGTCGA
Source organism: Candidatus Limnocylindrales bacterium (assembly GCA_036404515.1). Classification (GTDB taxonomy): domain Bacteria; phylum Chloroflexota; class Limnocylindria; order Limnocylindrales; family CSP1-4; genus Fen-1039. The sequence goes on along the minus strand of DASWZK010000054.1, from coordinate 4,735 downwards.
GTTGCACGCCTACGGATGCCAGGTCTTCCTCGATATCCACGAGCTCGAGGACGGGCCTTCGGGCCAGCTGCGGCGCCTGGCCGAGCGAATCGGGGGTACCGGCGTTCCCAGCATCGGCGCAGCACTGCGCGACATGCAGTTGCGGCCGCTGCATGATGCCGTCCGCGGTCTCACGGAGGGTCAGTCGCTTCGGCGTCTGGCGCAGATCGGAGCGGCGCGTGCAGCCGCGGCGTGTCCGGGTGTCGCAGCCATGGACCTGGGGCTGCGCGGTCCGGGTAGCGGGATCGGCGCCGGGGGCGCAAAGGAGGCTGGCGCAGCGGGAGCGGCCGGTGCCGGTGCGGGAGCGGCCGGTACCGGTGCGGGCGCGGCCTCGACCTCGACCAGGGCTCCTGTGAAGGCCTCGGCCGCCGGCGAAGCCGAGGCCGGCGACGTCGATCCGGGTCACCTCCTCGACGACGTCCAGGGCCACCTGCTCCGAGCCCTTCACGCGCTGGTCGACGTGACGGGCGCGGCCGGCGACGTCGAGATGACCGCGGCGGGCTTCCGGACCGACGTCGAAGCGGCTCTTCGTCTACCGGGCCTGAGCACGGAGCGAGTGTGCGCGGGGCTTGCCGACGAGTGGACGTGGATCGCCCTCATCGGCCGGCTCGTATCGAAGGCGCTTTCAGCGGTAGCGGACCCCGGCGTCGAAGTTGGCACCGCGCTCGATGAACTCCAGCTCGGCGCGGTCATCGCAGACGTCTTCCGCGACGTGGGTCTGGACGATGGCGCGGCCTGGCGGCTCGTGGCTTTGATCCGGATGCTGGCCCGACTTCCGCTGCCGTCGTCCGCGGCGAAGCTTCCGGCGGAAGAACGGGCGCCGGCGCTAGTTCGCGCCCTCATCGCCGACGAGTCGGTCCGGCCGTACATTCGCGTCAACGTCTGGGAAGGCGTCAGCTGGTTCAACCGCGAGTCGTTCGGGCAGGTGCTGTGGTGGATGCTCGCTCTGGATGCGCTCGAAGCGGCAGCCGACGAGTCCGCCCCCGCGGCAACGACGGCCAAACATCTTCGCCGAGCCGAGAGTCTGACCGCGGCCCTGGCCAGGGCGGCCGAGGCCTGCGGCTACCAGCTCGACAAGCTCGAGGCCGCCGCAGGCGCCTGAACCTCGCCGAGCACTCCCGACGCCCGCCTGCGCCGGAGCCGCTTGCGCCCTCAGACGGTCGGTGCGGTCGGTCGGACGGACGACTCGGCGTGGGCTCCCGAGGAAATCGAGACGCCCGGATAGCGTGGCTTCAGAACGCCGGTGGCAAGCCGCACGATATCGGCGTGGACCTCGCCCGGCGATCGAGTACCGTCGATCACCCGGACGTCTTCGCCGTCCTCGCGCAGGCACGCGATGGCCGCGGCGTACATGTCGGCGATCCGGGCCAGCTGTCCCCGGTCCTCTTCGAAGCGCTCCCGGGTTGCCCGGCTGCTGAACCGGGCCACCCCCACGTCGACCGGGACCGAGAGGAACACGGTCAGGTCCGGCCGGAGGGCGAACCGGTTGATCTCCCGAAGCCAGGCGAGATCGCACGAGAGGGCCTGATAGGCCAGGCTCGACAGGTAGTAGCGATCGGCGACCACGGTGATGCCTCGGGCCAGCGCGGGCGCGATCTCCGAGGTGACGTGGTCCATCCTGTCGGCGGCGAACGCCAGCGCCTCGGCCTCCGGACCGCCCAGCTCCAGCCGCTTGCCGATGTGGAGTCGAAGCACGCCGCCGACAGGGCCCTTCGACGGCTCGCGCGTGAACGTCGACGGGATCCCGGCACGCTGCAGCCACTGCAGGAGCATGTCGGACTGCGTGGTCGAGCCCGAACCGTCGATACCCTCGATCACAATGAGGGCACCCGGATGTGGATTCTCTGGGTTCATCGGCCGTCGGGCTCCGCGTCTTCCGCCATAATTCCGCCGCGAGATCGAGCGCGATGCCGGTTTCCGAGCATCGCCCCGGGCAATCAGATTGTCGCAGCCTCGAACCCGGCTGTCGTCACCTCGGGCTCACACCCGGGTCGGTGGGCCGGGGTAATCAGATACGGAGGTGTTCAAGAGTCCAACCGGCCCATCCCAAACGGGACTAACGGCACCCCGATAGGTAAGTAACTCCCTATACATTCGCCCTGTCAAGTTCAGCGACAGCTGCCCACCACGTCCCCAAACGTCCCGGCCGGGCGAGGCGGGTTTGTGACCGGCCGGGCGCTCTTGGAGCCTCTCTTATGACCACCGCCCGCCGCTTCGTGACGCCGATCGCTGGGCTCGCTGTGATCCTGCTGTTCCTCCTGTACGACCCGTGGATCGTCCCGCCCAACGGAGCACGTCCGGCCCTCACCGTCGTCTTCTGGGTCGCTGCCGTCGTCGTCCTGGTGCTCCTGTTCCAGGATCGCACCAACCCGCAGGCCCAGGATGTCGAGGTCGAGGGACCGGCCTTCTCTCGCTACCTCTTCGGCAACACGCGAGCCGGCCTCTTCTGGCTGCCGATCCGCATCTTCGTCGGCTTTGAGTGGCTCCTTGCCGGTTGGGGCAAGCTCAGCGGCACGGGTTGGACCGACGGCGGTGCATCGCTGCTCGGCTTTTGGAAGAGTGCGGTCGCCATCCCCCAGACGGGCAAGCCCTCGATCACGTTCGAGTGGTATCGCAGCTTCCTCCAGATCCTCATCGACAACCATGCTCAGGGCTGGTTCGCCTGGCTGATCACTCTGGGTGAGATGGCAGTCGGTATCGGCATCCTCCTCGGCGCCCTCGTCGGGATCGCCGCCTTCTTCGGAGCCACGATGAACATGTCCTACATGCTCGCCGGCTCCGCCTCGACCAACCCGATCCTCTTCGCCCTCACGGTCGGACTCATGCTCGCCTGGCGCGTGGCCGGCTACTACGGCCTCGACCGCTACCTGCTGCCGCTGCTCGGCGTGCCGTGGAGAAGGCGGGCAGGGGTTGCCGGCACAGCCCCCGGCGAAGGGGCATCTGCGGCGACCTGATCGGCGGGATGCCGCGGCCACGCATCGCCGGGGCATATCCCACCTCCGCCTGGCACGGCCACGCGGTCGCATCGGCGACCAGTCGCGCGGTCGCATCGCCGGCCGCCATCAGGACCGGCGTGAGCACCGCCGCGAATAGCGGGAGCCGCGAGAGCAGCGTGCTGAGCTGGTCGGGTCCCCTTCATCAGCCACCCGGGCGTCACCGATGATCGGGCTGTCGGGACGGATCGATTCGAGCAGGCCTACCCAATCAGAAGCACGTAGCCCACCGCTTAGGGTAGGTTATCGAGTGACATCGGCCACTAGCAGAGGAGGTCCGCGCTGCCTGAGAGTTACGACATGCTCGTGGCCAGGCGGGAGAACCAAAGGCTCCGGGTTGCCCTTGCCGGCGCGCGATGCCGCCGGCCAGGAACTGGAAGGAGGCGCCCCCTTTTGGATACCCCAGCGACGTACCTGAGCTGGAACTTCATCCTGATATCGGTCCCGAACCTGCTGATGATCGCCGGGATGATCGTGGTCTTCGTCGTCGCTCTGCTCGCGCCGTTCCCGAGCCACGCCCACGTCACGGAGCCGGAGGATCGCCCCGATGAGTGAGGCCAGCCCGAAGCCGCAGGCCGAGCCCTCGAACTGGACACGTGCAATCCGGCGCCTCCTGGCGCGAAACCTGCCGCTGAAGCACCTGCTGCCGGATCGCCAGCCCGTCTACGTGGGCTCCTGGGTCTATGTCTTCGGCGTCGTCGCCATTGCCGGCCTCATCTGGGTCATCGCCAGCGGAGTCGTGCTTGCCTTCTTCGGACCGCAGTGGTGGCACGAAAACGGCGTCGGTCGCTTCGTCAACAGCCTGCACCTCTGGTCGGTCCAGGTCTTCTTCATCTTCATGGTGCTCCACCTCTGGGGCCAGTACTTCATGGCGGGCTGGCGTGACGGACGGGCGCCTACCTGGATGGTCGGGGTCGTGATCTTCGCCTTCAGCATCGTGGCCGCGTTCACCGGCTTCATCTCGCAGCAGAACTTCGACGGCGAGTGGATCGCGGTCAACGCCAAGGACGCGACGAATGCCGCCGGGATCGGGTCGTTCTTCAACGTCCTCAACTTCGGCCAGATGTATGGGCTGCACATCGTGCTCCTGCCGATGCTGGTCGTGACCCTGATCGGCGTTCATCTCATGTTGGTGCGCATGCACGGCGTCGTCCGGCCGATCGATCGGAAGCAACCGGCCCAGCCGTCCGCTGAGGAGCGCCCGTCATGAACGCTGCCGAACGCCAGGAGAAGTACTACGCCGGCGTCAAGATGATCAATTTCGACCTTGTCAAGGAGATGGTGCTGGCGCTGTTCGTGGTCTCACTCGTAGTCATCGGCCTCGCGGCGGCCCTTTCGTCGCCCGATGACCCGGCGGTGACGATCCAGACCTGGGCCACGAAGGAACCGGTCGACTTCGTCACGACCGCGGCATCCGAGCTGGCCGGCACAAGCGAGACGGCCCAGTACGGACCGCCCTACAACAGCACCGCCGACGCGGCCCAGGCGGTTGGACCAATCTCTCCTCAGGCGTGGGCAGGCGTGAGCACCCCGATCGACACGGCCCAGGACTTCGTGCTTCGGCCACTCGGTTTCGCCGCAATCGGCAATCCCACCCTCACGACGGCGCTCCAGGCTTACGGGGCAGCCAGTGCAGACCAGCAGCAGACGTGGCTCACAAACTACTCGACCGCTCTCGCAGACGCGACCGTCGTGAACGCCGA
>DASWZK010000053.1:0-5016 GCA_036404515.1 Candidatus Limnocylindrales bacterium | reverse complement strand
CCTGCGCGCCGTCCTGTTCGACTTCGGCTTCAGCCCGCGGGCCGAGACCGCGATCACCCGTGTCTTCGCGGTCCTCGGCGTGGCCATCGTGGCCTACGGCCTGTGGCTGACCTGGACCATCACGTCCTACCACTGACCTGGAGGCACGGACGGACGTCATGGCTGAATCGCCCGGACCCCTGGTGGGAATCGTGGTCGTATCTCACTCGGCCACGATCGCGGAAGGGGTCGTCGAGCTGGCCGCGCAGATGGCCGGTCCTGACGTGCGGCTGCTCGCTGCCGGCGGTGCGATCGACGGTTCGCTCGGAACGGACGCGGGCCGGATCGCCGAAGCCATAGCCAGGGCGGACGCCGGTGCCGGCGTCGTCGTGCTGGCCGACCTGGGCAGTGCCGTGCTGTCGGCGAAGCTGGCGCTCGACATGATCGATCCCGAGGTTGCAGCCCGGACGCGCTTGAGCGGCGGTCCGCTGGTCGAGGGCGCCGTCGTGGCCGCCGTTCAGGCCTCGGCCGGCGACGACCTGTCGGCGGTCCTGGAGGCAGCCGAGGAGGCGGCCCACATGCCCAAGGACGTGACGTAAGGCTCACAAGACCTTCGACTTGTGGCGGGCACGGTCCAGGCTTCACTATTCCGGCACCGGGCGGCACCCGGAGACGAAGGCCGCAGCGGCCGGGTTGCGGTAATGAGCGGCTGTGAAAGGAGCGAGACGATGCAGGTGGCCGAACTGGATGTTCGGAACCGGTCCGGGCTGCATGCCCGACCGGCGGCTACGTTCGTGAAGACGGCCGCAGCGTTTCGATCCAAAGTTTCGATCGAGAACCTGACCCGCGGCTCGAAACCCGCCAACGCCAAAAGCCTTCTGGCCGTGCTGGGGTGCGGCGTCGAGCAGGGCCATCGGATCCAGGTCTCGGCCGAAGGCGAGGACGAGGTGGCTGCCATCGAAGCGGTGCGCAAACTGGCCGAGGGCGACTTCGGCGAAGCCCCCAAGGGCTGAGGCTAGAGGAGTGAGCACGCGCATCGCAGGGACGCCCGGCGCGGCCGGTGTCGCCGTAGGGCCCACGTGGCGCTACAGCGCGACCGGCACGGCCGAAGCCCGCAGGATGCCACCGGCGGTCGGCGATCCCGGCGAAGCGCTCCACGCCGCCGCCCTGGAAGCTGCCAGTCAGTTGGAAGCCCTGGCCGACCGCGTGCGCGATCTCGGACGACCCGACGAGGCCGGCATCTTCGAAGCCCAGGCGATGATGGCGACCGACCCCGAACTGCTCGACGAGGCCGTCGCCCGGGCCGAGGCCGGCGAGGACGCCGTGTCGGCCGTGCGGGCTGCGGCGGACGCTGTGGGCGCAACGCTCGCGGCCCTGCCCGACGAACTGCTGGCGGCTCGCGCCGCGGATGTGCGCGACGTTGGCGCCCGAATCGCCAGGATCCTGCTGGGCGAGGAGATGGATCTCCCGGGCGTCCCGTCCGTCGCCGTTGCCGACGACCTTCCACCCTCCGTCGCGGCAGAGATACCGCCCGGTTTTCTCCTGGGCGTGGCGTTGGAAGGCGGTTCGATCACTGCCCACGCGGTCATCCTGGCTAGGGGCCTCGGGATTCCCGCGATCGTGGGCGCGAAGGGATTGACGCGGGCGGCCGTTTCCGCAACTTCGGTTGCCGTCGATGGGGGATCCGGCGAGATCGTGCTCGATCCCGGCCCCGATGAGGTGGCCGACTTCGCCGCCCGTGCCGCAGCATTGGAAGAGTCGCGCCGCGCTGCGGCCGCGCTCCGAGGCCGGCCGGGAGCCACCGCCGACGGCGAGCGGGTCGCCCTGCTGGCCAACATCGGCAGCCCCGAAGATGCCCCGCGGGCGCTGGATGCGGGGGCGGAGGGCGTGGGCCTCTTCCGGACTGAATTCCTGTTCATGAAGCGCCAGACGGCGCCGGCCGAGGCCGAGCAGGTGGCCGCCTATGCGGCTGCGTTCACCGCTTTCGGTCCCGAACGACCGGTCGTCGTCCGCCTGGCCGACATCGGCGGCGACAAGGCGATCCCGTATCTGGACCTGCCCGCGGAAGCTAATCCGTTCCTCGGCGTACGCGCCATACGGCTGGCGGCTCACGGCTCGCGGGAGCTGCTGCTGACGCAGCTGCGGGCGATCTGGCGTGCGGCCGGGCGGGCCGGGGTCACGCCCCATGTGATGGCGCCCATGGTGGCAACCCTCGACGACGCGCGGTTGCTGCTGGAGCTGCGCGACCAGGCCCGGGCCGATGCCGCGGCCACGGGCGATCCGCTGCCCGAGGGGATGGTCACCGGGGTCATGGTCGAAATCCCCTCGGCCGCGATCCTTGCCCCCGAGCTCGCGCGCATCGTGGATTTCTTCTCGATAGGGACCAACGACCTGACCCAGTACACGATGGCCGCCGACCGCGGCAACCCCGCGCTCGGTCACCTTCAGGACGCTCTTCACCCGGCCGTGCTGCGGCTGATCCGGGACGTAGTGGCAGGGGCAGACGAGAGCCACATCCCGGTTGCGGTCTGCGGCGAGCTGGCCGGGGACCCCGCCGGGGCCCTGGTGCTGGTCGGTCTGGGCGTGGACGAGCTGTCGGCCGATGCCGGGTCGCTCGACGGCATTCGGGCCGCGCTTGCGGCAGTCACCCGGGCAGAGTTGGACGACCTGGCGGGGCGCGCCCTGGCGGCCGGCGACGCCGAAACGGTCAGGGCCATGGCCCGCCAGCTGCTCGGCCGCTCCGGACAAACTGCCGCGCACTGACCAGGCGTCGGTCGGGGAGGGTACGCTGGCGATCGCGCCGTACTGCCGGGCCTGACCTCCGGGCCGTCCTCGATGGGGTACACTCCCCTCCGCTCGCTGGCGAGTGGCCAGACGGTCAGGCACCTGACTCTGGGTCCGTCGGTCACGGCCTGACCCAGCCGTTCAACGGTCAGCGGACTGCCGCCGGTCCCAGCCACGGTCCTCTCGCTGCCGAGAAGCCGTACAAGAACGATGCAAAACGGCGCCTGGTACGCAGAGCCGCGTCTCTATCAGCCTCGAGTCGGGAGCCGCCCCTACGTGAGCATCCAGCAATCAACCTTGCCGGAACGAGGCGATTTCATCCGTGAGATCGTGGCCGCCGACCTGCGGGACGGCAGGCACGAGACGATCGTCACCCGCTTCCCGCCGGAGCCCAACGGCTACCTGCATATCGGTCACGCCAAATCGATCTGCCTCAACTTCGGCATTGCGCGTGAGTTCGGCGGCCGCTGTCACCTGCGCTTCGACGACACGAACCCCACCAAAGAGGAGCAGGAGTACATCGACGCGATCCAGGCGGACGTGCGCTGGCTGGGATTTGACTGGGGCGAGCATCTCTACTTCGCGTCCGACTACTTCGACCAGCTCTACGAGTGGGCCGTCCACCTGGTCAAGGCCGGCAAGGCCTACGTCGACGACCTCTCCGCCGACGAGATCCGCGAGCATCGCGGCACGCTCACCGAGCCCGGCCGGAACAGCCCCTGGCGGGATCGGCCGGTCGCGGAGAACCTCGATCTCTTCGAGCGGATGCGAAAGGGTGAGTTCCCCGACGGAGCGCGGGTGCTGCGCGCCAGGATCGACATGGCCTCTCCGAACATCAACCTGCGCGACCCGGTGCTGTATCGAATCCTGCACGCCGAGCATCCGCGCACCGGTGACGCGTGGTGCGTCTACCCGATGTACGATTTCGCGCACGGCCAGTCCGACGCGATCGAGGGCATCACGCACTCGATCTGCACGCTCGAGTTCGAGGCCCACCGACCCCTCTACGACTGGTTCATCGAGAACCTTCCGGTGCCCTCGCGTCCCCGGCAGATCGAGTTCGCACGGCTCAACATCACGCACACGGTCCTCTCCAAGCGGGTCCTCCTGCGCCTTGTCAACGAGGGTTACGTGCGCGGATGGGACGATCCGCGGATGCCCACGATCTCGGGCCTGCGCCGGCGCGGCTTCCCGGCGGAGGGCATACGCGACTTCGCGGCCATGATCGGAGTGGCGAAGAGCGACAGCGTGGTCGAGGTGGGCCAGCTCGAGCATGCCGTGCGCGACGTCCTCAATCGGAACGCTTCCCGCCGCTTCGCGGTCCTGCAGCCGCTCAAGGTGATCATCGAGAACTACCCCGAGTGCCAAGTCGAGGAGATGGACGTCGTCAACAACCCGGAGGACCCGTCGGCCGGTACCCGCAAGGTGCCCTTCGCGCGTGAGCTGTGGATCGAGCGCGAGGACTTCATGGAGTCTCCTCCGGCGAAGTTCTTCCGCCTGGCCCCGGGCCGCGAAGTGCGGCTGCGGTCGGCCTACTTCGTGACCTGTCGCGAGGTCGTCAAGGATGCGAACGGCGAGATCGTCGAACTGCGCTGCACGTACGACCCGGCCACCCGGGGCGGAGACGCACCCGACGGCCGCCGGCCCAAGGCGACCCTCCACTGGATATCCGCCGATCACGCGATGCCCGCGGAGGTGCGTCTGTACGATCACCTCTTCAGCCGTCCGGACCCCGGAGCCGACGGCGACCTCTTCGCGGACCTGAACCCAGACTCCGAGAAGGTGATCCTCGGCTGCCTGGTGGAGCCGACCCTCGCCGAGTTGCAGGCAGGCGAAACCGTGCAGTTCGAGCGGCTGGGCTACTTCTCTCCGGACCCCGATTCGACGCCCGGCCACCCCATCTTCAACCGCACGCTCACCCTCAAGGACACGTGGGCCAAGCTCCAGGCGCAGGGCCGGCAGGACACCTGACCGATCGAACCCGCGCGGACCTGCCAGGCTGACGCGGTCGAGGCGCAGTTGCGCGCGCGGCACCCGGAGGCCGACCGCCCGCGGCCAGAATCGGGTAAGATCACGCGGCTCGCTGGCGAGTGGCCTAACGGTAAGGCACCTGACTCTGGATCAGGGCATTGAAGGTTCGAATCCTTCCTCGCCAGCCAATCCCCAAACCACGCTCAGATCGAGCCCCTTACTGTCGAAGTCTGCCGTTTGACAGTAAGCACGCCGGTCGGACTTGCCCATGATCCTCCGGTA